>SMXK01000030.1 GCA_004356265.1 Bacteroidota bacterium | reverse complement strand
CGCTGTTCGGATACAAATATCTCTGGGTTCAAATCGTCGCGATGATGTTGGGATTAGTGGTCCTGGCCTGCATAGCGAAACAGACCACAAATTCGGGCGAACGCACGTATGGGGTATTCTGGAGGGAATTACACCCTTCGCTGGCCATTCTCTGGGCTGTTAGTGCTCTGGTAGCTACGATTCTCTGGCATATTCCTCAATACTCCCTGACTGCCAACGGTCTGATTACTCTGGCTGAAGGTCTAAAAATGGACCTGGATTATACGGGCGCCCGTATAGGCATGGGGGCAATCGTTTTGACCAGCGCAGCCTACATGGTATACGTATACCATTCGGGTCGAAAGGGTCTGAAGATCTACGAGAACGCCATAAAAGTTCTGATCTGGTTGATTGTGGCGGCGTTTGGTATAGCGGCATTTACAGGTGAACCCATCGCCTGGAAGGAGTTGTTCAAAGGACTCTTTGGTATCACATTTTTAGTTGAAGGATTTGAACAAGGCGTCGCGCTCAAACCCGTCGTGGCCGCACTGGCTGCAGCAGTGGGGATCAACATGATTTTTCTGTACCCTTATTCGCTGTTGGAACGAGGTTGGGGAAAGGAGCACAAAGAGTTAGCATACGTCGATCTGTTGTCCGGAATGGCGTTTCCGTTTATCGTTGCGACGAGCCTGATGATCATTGCGGTCGCAAAAACCCTCGGACCCGAACCCGGTGTAATCGGAACGGAGGCCATCCGAGACGTGCGTCAGATAATCCCGGTACTGTCTGCAAGTCTGGGAGACGGTATGGCCCGGTTGATCGTTGGACTGGGCGTGACCGCGATCGGGTTTTCCACTATTACCACTCACATGCTGGCCGCCGGTTTTATCGGCTGCGAAATGTTCGGCATGAAGCACGAAGGAAAAGCCAAGTGGATGTTCTCTTTTTTACCCGCCATCGGAGTCATCGGTGTGGTGATTAAATTTCCCATTCCACTGGCCATTACAGCCTCGACACTTGCTATGCCGCTGATGCCTGTTACCGTCTTGTGTTTTATGATTCTGTTGAACAGACGCTCCTACATGGGCGAGGCCATGCCAGAAGGGAAAATCCGTATTCTCTGGAATGTTTTAATGACTACAGCCATCGTCATCATGACTGCAGCAGCATATTATGCCATCCAGAATAACTGGGCGTCGCTTCAGGGATTGCTTTCCTGAGCAAAAAGATGAATACGTATGAACGCTGTCCGATATGTTGATGCCCGGCTCTATCTGCGCAATTCACACACGCGCATGCCGTTCAGATTCGGGAATACATGTTTACTCGGATGTCCGCAAAATGTCCTTCAGTTGGATGTGATTGTGGAAGGAATGGCGGTAACAGGACACAGTGCTGAGTGCCTGATCCCCGGGTGGTTTGACAAACGCCCCCGTGACTATGAATTGCAGATCCAGGACCAGATTGCCGCAATCTATCATGCGCGTGAAGCTTTCGCCGATCGCATGAAGAGCCCCCGCCCTTTTTTCCCGGTCTGGCTGGAAGTCTACGAATCAATGAAAACGTTCAGCGTACAAACAGGCATTCCGATGCTGGTTTGCAGCTTTGGATTCAGCATGTTGGAACGAGCCATGTTGGATGCCATCGCGCGTCGTCACGGCCTGAGTTTCGGCCAGGCTATTCGCCAGAACATATATGGTATTGATCCGGGCGCCGTTCACGAAGAATTGCAAGGTCTTCTACCCCGGGAATGGCTACCGGCAGAACCCCTTACGAAAGTCGCACTTCGTCATACAGTCGGGCTGGTAGACCCATTGACCAGGGAAGATGCCCGCGCGGGTGATCCAATAAACGATGGATTACCAGAATCTCTGGAAGAATATGTTGAACGATCTTCATTGCGCTATCTGAAGATTAAATTGCGGAATAATCTTGAGAGTGATCTGGAACGCCTTACATCCATTGCGGGGATCGTGGAGCGCTCGCGAGGCGATGATTATTTCGTCACGATGGATGGGAACGAGCAATACACCAACGCCGCTGAGTTGATGGAATTGTACGATAGCGTTCGGTCCACTCCAGGCCTTACAACGCTGTGGGATAATACGTTGTCGATGGAGCAACCTCTCAATCGAGCAACAGCGCTGAACCCCGATTTCAGTGATGATATTCGTTCCCTGGCTGCGATAAAACCCATTATCATCGATGAGTCCGATTCTTCCCTTGACAGCTATCCGCAGGCATTGGCGATGGGGTACACCGGAACCTCGAGTAAGTCGTGCAAAGGCCCCATTAAAAGTATTCTGAATGCGGGTTTAACCTGGCTGCGAAACGGCAGGGGTGAACGAAATGATTATATACTGACCGGAGAAGATTTAACAACGGCAGGAATGATTGCTCTGCAGGCTGATCTGGCCCTGGTTGCGACTCTGGGAATCAATCATGTTGAACGCAACGGTCATCACTATTACCTTGGATTGAGTTACCTGCCCAAAAGTGAACAACAACGCATTCTGAAAGCTCACCCTGATCTATATCGCTCGCTGAACGATGGCGCGGCTGTTGACATTGAATCAGGAATCCTGAAGATCGATTCTTTGCAGTGCGCGGGATTCGGTTTTGCGATCCAACCCGATCTAAGCAGCTATACCCTTGCTGACGAATGGCAGTTCAGTTCCCTGGGTATTGATCAGTAGCCAATAGAATCGCGTACGCGCACTTCAGGCGAACGGAAGCAATAAATACCGAAATAATTCAGCGACAGAGAGTTTGGAAATGAATATTGCAATACAAAATCGACTACTCGGGAGCATCGGCATCGCGGCCGTTCTTTTGCTTTTCGGATGCTCGGCAGACTCGACTGATCTTCGACAGAATAGCATTGATGAAAACGGCCTTGAAGATGCGCTCGAAGCAGTTTCCCGCGAAAACATACAGTCCTCGTTAGACTATCTTGCAGCGGATGAGCGCGAAGGCCGCATGACAGGAAGTCGTGGTTATGACGACGCAGCTCAGTATGTCGCCGAGCAGTTCGCGGCAATTGGTCTGGAGCCGGGCGGCACCGATGGATGGTATCAGGAGGTACCGTTCATCAAGCGCGTGACCGACATTGAAAACTCGGGTGTGACGCTGCACAACAGCGAGGGTGACCTGGACCTCGAATGGGGAAAGGACGTGGTCATCTACGCGGACCGGTTGCGCGAAGAGAATCACGTTCGCGCCGAGGTCGTATTCGCCGGTTTTGCTGTACATGCGCCGGAGTTAGGTTATTCAGATTTTGATGGAGTCGACATCCGTGGAAAGATCGTGGCATATTTTTCAGGCGCTCCGGCATCTTTTCCGTCCACGGAACGGGCGCACTTCTCATCCGGCCGGACCAAGGCGGACGAATTGGTAAAGCGCGGTGCGATCGGCGAAATTGGGTTGATGAATCGCCTGCAGGAGACACGATCCCCGTGGTCTGGGAATGCAGGCGCGCCAAGAGGGATGTCCTGGATTGATGAAAGTGGAGCAGTCGCTGACTATCACGAAGAACTTCTGGGCGATGCAAACTTCAGTCGATATGCTGCCGAGCAGCTGTTCGCAAACGCACCGATTTCTTTTGAAGAAGCGCTTGATGCGGCAGACGATGCCCGGCCCATGTCCCGAGCCCTGGGTATCGAGGTCACGATGTACCGCAGGGCGAAACATGAGCGCATCACAAGTCCGAACGTAATTGGCATTTTGCGCGGAAGTGATCCGGTACTTTCAGACGAGTATGTGGTTTACTCGACCCATCTCGATCATCTGGGAACCGGTTCGCAAACTGACGGTGACAATATTTACAACGGTATGTACGACAACGCAATTGGGGTGTCTATAACGCTTGAAATAGCTCGTACACTGGCTTCCCTGAAGGTCAAACCTCGGCGCTCCATAATGTTCGTCGCCGTTACAGGTGAAGAACATGGCCTGCTGGGTTCCGACTATTTCGCGCACTACCCGACCGTACCGGCATCTGACATTGTTGGAAGCGTGAACATCGATATGCCGATGTTCCTTTTCCCGATGAATACAGTGACGGGTTATGGAGCAGAACACTCGTCGCTGGAGAAACTCACTACAGAAGAAGCCCTCAAAGAGGGTTTCGAATATATTCCTGATCCTTATCCGGATGAAGTCTATTTCATACGCAGCGATCAGTACTCTTTTGTAAGACAGGGAATCCCATCCGTCTATCTGGCCGAGGGCATCGGCTCCTCCGATCCTTCCATCGACGGTCGTGCGGTACTTGACACCTTCTTTGGAACGCACTACCATCAGCCGTCAGATGATCTCTCTCAACCGATCGTCTGGGAGACAGCAATCAGATTTACGCGTGCTGGTGTTCGTGTCGGTTACCGCATTGCAATGGAAGATGAACGCCCTTCCTGGAACGAGGGCGATTTTTTTGGAGACAAGTTTGGCCATTGATCTCATAGAGACTTCTAATCACCAACTATTCCGACAACAGGGAACTACCAATGACCAAAGTACTCGAACTCGACGAGATCAAACGCCTGATCGATGTCCCGCTGTTGATCCGCGAGATCGAAGCTGGGTTTGTCCTGTATTCTGAAGGCAAGGTGGTCGTTCCACCCGTCGGATTCCTTCATTTTGATCAACCTCCCGGGGATGTCCATATCAAATATGGCTTCGTTAAAAACGACGATGTTTATGTATTAAAAATGGCTTCCGGGTTCTACAACAATGCTGATCTGGGGCTGCCTGTAGCAGACGGTTTGATTCTGGTCTTCAGTCAGCAGACCGGTCACATTGAATTAATTCTCCATGACGAAGCATGGCTTACGGATATGCGCACTGCAGCGGCCGGAGCGGTGGCCGCGAAGTATCTGGCGCCCGAAAACGTCCGAAATATTGGGATTGTCGGCACTGGTGTACAGGCGAGGATGCAGCTCGAACTTCTGAAGGATGTGGTCGATTGTCAGAGCTGTATTGTATGGGGTAGAGACGCGAGCAAGGTCCAGAATACAATCGAGGATCTCCTGAGGAATGAATCTATTCAGGCTTGGGGTCTGGAAATCAGAGCAGCGGCAGAAATCGATGAATTGGTTTCGCAGTGCAACCTGATTGTAACAACAACCTCCGCCCGGGAGGCTCTGATCAAGGCCGATCAGGTGATCGAGGGAACCCACATCACCGCGATGGGATCGGATGACCACGGTAAACAAGAGTTGGAAGCCGAGCTTTTGGCGAGGGCCGATTGTGTTGTGGCGGATAGCATTTCACAATGTGTGGATCACGGGGAATGTTTTCACGCTGTGGAACAGCAGCTGATTGATGCTGATTCGATACTTGAATTGGGCGACGTTATTAAGAACTCTGACCTGGGTCGAACGAGCGAAGAACAAATCACGATCGCGGATCTGACAGGGGTTGCCATTCAGGACATTCAAATTGCCAAAATGGTCAATCGTGTCTTGCAGTAGACCCGCTTCAAATTGCACTGTCGAAATTAAAAAAAGAGAATGTGACGAATGGCTGGAGTTGACGGGCGCGTAGCGCTGATCACCGGTGCGGGGCGCGGGATAGGACGTGCAACTGCTGAACTCCTGGCCTCGCGGGGTGCTCGGGTCATGGCGGTCGCACGCAGCGAGAACGAATTACAGGCTCTAGGCCTCGATTACGTTGTGGCGGACCTGGGTACACCTGAAGGCTGCGCGCATGCTGTCGAACAAGCACAAGATCGTCTGGGGCCGGTGGCTGTCCTGGTCTGTAATCACGGTATTGGTTCTGCCCGTGACCGCGTGGTCTGGGAGCAGGATCCTGAGCTATGGCGCGAAACGATGCGCATAAACCTGGACGGCCCTTTTTTCCTGTCCCGTTTGGTTTGCAAAGACATGATTGAACAGCGTTACGGCCGGCTTGTGTTCACAAGTTCGACGGCTGGTCAGGTGGCAGAATACGCTGGAAGTGCTTACAACAGTTCCAAACACGGTCTTCTCGGCCTGATGCGATCAGTTGCTCAGGACGCCGGACCTTACGGTGTTACTTCCAACGCGGTATTGCCAGGATGGGTACGAACAACGATGGCAGAGAAATCAGCGCAAGCCGAGGCTGATCAGCGTGGTATCACGCAGGAGGAGGTCTGGGCAGAACGAGCGTCTCTTTACCCGGCAGGCCGAGTGGTGACACCCGAAGAAGTCGCCGAGGTGATCGCTTTCCTGGCATCAGAAGAATCAAGTGGCCTGAACGGAGAAGCCATTACGGTGGCCCTGGGGGGAATAGAATGAAAATGAACGACACGAAACAGCGACCATCGGATATCCATTTGCCAACCCATCCTGTATTCAGGAGATAAAATGAACGAGGGAAAAACGATTATCGAAACTCAGCAGCAGTTGGATGTCCCGAATCTGGTACTGGAAGCCATCGAGAGATGCCACGAGTAACTGTCGCCTACTCCCCTTGAATACTCAAGATATCTGAGCGAGCAGATCGAGGGTGAAGTCTGGCTCAAATTGGATTTGATGCAGAGAACTGCCTCATTCAAATTTCGCGGCGCGATCAACAAGATCCTGACGCTCACAGAGGCCGAGTTGGACAAGGGAGTGATCTCGGCCTCGACGGGGAACTACGCGCTGGCGATCGCCGAGGCGATGCGCATTCGTGAGCACCGCGCCACCATCTACGTGGCCGAAGACCTCGAACCCGCCCGTTTGGAACTGTTGAGGTCCCACGGCCTGGACCTGGTGATTTACGGTACCGGAGCCTGG
>SMXK01000029.1 GCA_004356265.1 Bacteroidota bacterium | reverse complement strand
GACATCTTCAATGTCTTGTATAGCCACGTTGATGACCGTAGCCAACCGGATGATTTCGGCCGGGCTCAATCGGGCAATTGCGTCGAAGGAATTCATCTTCAGAGCGGACAAAGATTCAGATTGCTTACGGGTGAGTGACAGAACACTCGCGGGTGTACGCGTCCCTGTAAACGGGTGGAATTCGGTTACAGACGTCGGCGCCGTATCCTGAGTATTATTCGGAGTGCTGGTCAGCGTTTCATTCGGCGCATCAGTGTTGGGATTCTCAGGATGCACTTCTGCGGTTTCGGGATCAGCAGATGCCACAATGTTTACGTCCTCAACAGGGACGGAGTCCGAGTCGCCAGAACTTGAACTAATTTCGTTTGGATCAATGATATCCGCGGGGTCGATCATGTCGAAAATTTTCTGGGTCCATTCCGCGATTGTATCTAACACGGGTTCCTCATCGATTTGATTACTGGAGGATTGGTGCAATTCGGCTACTTCCCGGTTCTGTTCCTGTTCCGTTTCTTGCGATTCGAGATCAGGAATAATTTCTGAAAGCACCTCCTCGCCGGGGTCAGCAGGATCACCAAAAGTGACCTTCAGGATCTGTTCATTTTTCATTCGTCGCAGCTCGGTTTCTAACTGAGTCAATGGTCCTACATATCTCTTATGGGAGATCATATATCCCAGTGCAACGCCGGCCACCATAAACAGACCAGCTCCGAACATCAAGAATGCGATGTCACTAAAAAAACTGGCGTCTTGCGCGAGTTCCATGGAAGGGGAGGTCAGAAAAGAGGAGTTCGTACAACTTCCCTAATCTCGGCTATTCAGAATTCAGAAAGAAGCATGTGCATAACTTTTTCGCAAGGAACAGGGTATTTGGCTTATGTATCTTCCGGCAACCAGATACCTGTTCTGTGTGACTGAAATCCGATCAATATTGTTGTTACTACTGGCGACACTGTCCGCCACAACTGGCTGTGGACCAAAGGAAACCGCTAGTAATAGTGATGCGGTCACTGTGGCGGATGGCCTGGTCAAAATCGAGCTTGGAAAGTCAGATGACCGGCGCTTGCTCGAATTTTACCTGGGAGGTATGGCGGGCGCGGAGTCAGAGGATCCTTTTTCTGCGGGTCTGGTGTGGGAGGAGGGCGGTATCTATTACATTTCTAAAAAAAAGTTGGTCAGTTCCGTGCCGGGGGCTGCTGCAGACCTTGACGCGATTTCGCAGGATGGTGAGATCGATTGGGAAGAGTTCGAGTCATTCGTACTGGCACACTATTACGACTACCGGCAATTTCCGCAGAGTGTGGTTGAACTTCGGGATTCAGTTGGCGATTGGGAGGACGATGGGCAATGGTTTACCGTTCCGGTCAAAGGGGTTATGTCTCCTTATCACCGCGATGTGCATGTCAAATACTCGTCTGTGTATGCTGCTCTTGCCGGCTTCCACGAATCAAGCGAAACCCTTTTATACCCGGTTGGAACAACTTTTATTGCTGAGCACATCAACGATAATGTGGTGGTCGAGCTTAGCGTTATGCAAAAAAGGCATGATGGCTTCTGGGATTTCTTCGGCTACGGCGCAGACGGGAAACTGACAGCGCAAATTCATAAGAAACCGCGGCCCCTGGATATTCCTGTTAAGTGTGTGGGCTGCCACTTTGGTACGCGGCTGTTTGAGCCTGAAAAAAGCTTTCCCGCCGCTGCCACGAATGGCCCGGATGGGCCTCGAGGAATATATGTAGATGAGTTACTCCCGGGCGCGAGTCTCGTGGCGACACTCGACGAACATCGCAAGAGGAGCGATCAAGTTCTCGGACTGTACGGTACGCTGCTGCTTAACAAACTTTTTTTGATGGATGCCGCCGGTAATCTGGAAGACGAACAGAAACAGATATTGGATCGCTTCCGCGAAATTTTATAATTCACCAAACCTGGAGTGCTGACGCGCATGTCGATTGGAACTGTCAAGCTGAACAATGCTGTATTTTATGCCCATCACGGCGTTATGGAAGAAGAACATCGTATCGGTGGTCGATACGAGGTGGACGGTTCGATGGACATTAATTTTGAGAAGGCGGCCTCCGAAGACCGTCTCGCAGATAGAGTGGATTATGAGCGGGTCTATCAAATCATCCAGGAAACGGTAACAGCGAATCGATTCTATTTGATCGAAAGGCTGGCGTACCTGATCGCCCATCAAATCATTGATGTCGAAAATGGCGTCGTTTCGGCTACGGTGACCGTTCGAAAACCAAATCCGCCGGTTGGTGGGCCGTGTGATTATGCCGAAGTGATATACCGCTGCGACCGGTAAAGAAAATCGTTTAGTCGACTGTTCGTTCAAAACGAATCAGTACGGCACGTTTCCCCGCCCCCTCCGATGCGATAAACAGTGAACCTCCGGGCCCGAATGCCAATCCCTCGGGTTGTCGAAGCAATTCTTTGTGAAACTTATGACTGGCCAGAAATTCGCCCGTTGATGACAATACCAGCAATAATCTGTCGACTGACGAGATCATGTAAATATTTCCTGTCACGGGCTCGACCGCAATAGCTGACGGTTTAAACCGATCGAATTCAGACCTCTTCATCGAGGTATTCTGGACGAGAAAGTCGCGTTCGATCAACAATACAGGCTCCTCTGATGTCTCGTCGATGTTCGGATCAAAAGCATAAATAGCGCGAGCGTGGTCTATATCCCTGCCCGGTTTTTCCTTGCATCCGATCCACAAGGCAGTGCCCGCCGGGTTAACGGTAAACCCTTCTGCATCACACCGTCTATTCAGAATATTGGATTTTATTTTTTCGGAATCAACACGTTTTGGCAGGGTGGCTGATCCCACTGTATCCAATTCAGGTACCCGGAATACCGTTCCGTCGCTCCGGAGAACAAATATGTCTCCCAAAAACACCGTGACTCCTTCGTAATCGCCTCGGGACGCAAATCTGACTTCAGCTTCGACTTTACCGCTGCCCGGATTTATGAAATATAACACCCCGTTTTCATCTTCTACCGCCACCAAAAGCGAATTTGATGCCAACGCGAGGTCAGAGATTTCGGCAAGTCGATGTGGTAATTCGTAGACCTCCGTCGGGCTCTCGAGATCGAATGGAATCGCGTATGTCTGGGCGTGCACGGTGGCCGAACGCATCAAACTGAACAGCACCGGGAACAGGATCAGCGTGAACCGCTTGAGAGACCTGTTTACGGCGATACCAGTCCGGTGTGAGTCGTACATTGGAGCCAAGAGAACATTATTAAATCGATGGAACCAGAACAAGAATATCCTCCAAATGCAGATGCCGGTCAGAATGATCCTTCAGGAGCATTTAGTGGCCCGGAAATGAAGACCGAACCGTCAATCGAAGAGCCGTTAACGGAGAAGAAGAAAAAGAAAAAAGACGGATTAGGGTCGTCGCGCGGGATCGAAACGATGTTCCGGACTTCCTATCGGGTTCACATGGATTTGAGCTCGATTGCCGATACGAAAGCCAATATCATGATCAGCATTAACGGTTTGATTATTTCGATCCTGATCGCGTCTTTGTCCTCAAAAATCGATACCCATCCGTACCTCCTGGTTCCAACAACTATAATGTTATTGGGCTGCCTGGTATCAATTGTAATTGCCATTCTGTCGGCGAGGCCACGTGTGAACAGTCAGTACATCTCGTTGGACGATGTCCGTAATAATCGAGCCAATATTCTATTTTTCGGACATTTCGCTAACATGAAGGAGGCTGAGTTCGTGGAGGGGATGACTGAACTGTTGAGGACTCCTACTGCGTTGTACCAGAATATGATACGAGACATTTATGGTCTTGGACTTGTGCTCTCGACCAAGTTTAAGCTACTTCGAATGGCCTATACCAGTTTTATGATTTCGCTGTCTCTGGGAATACTTGCGTTCATCTGGGTCTACGTAAAAGTAGTCATGGATCAGGGCGGAAGTCTACTTCAATAGAGAATGAAAACACTGTACTTGATGCGTCACGCAAAATCTGATTGGGACGCGTCATACGATGGAGATCACGAACGCCCGCTTTCTAAGCGGGGAATCAAAGCGGCTCGTCGGATCGGCAAATTCCTGAGCGGAATCGGCGAAACCCCGTCCCTGGTGTTGTGCTCGTCAGCCGTCAGAACTCGCGAGACATTGCAAAACGCCTCGGTGGAGGGCGAATGGTCGGACGTTCCAGTCTCGATAGAAAATGACCTTTATCTGACCTCGCGGGAGAACGTCATGGAGAGATTAAGAACGCTCTCGAATGACGTTGACTCTGTTATGGTTCTCGGTCACGAACCGACCACGTCGGCGCTGGCTGGCATTCTGATTGGAAATGCATCAGTCCGTGTTCCGACCGCTGCATGTTTACGTATCGACTTGTACGTCGAAGACTGGGTTGACATTCGGCCGCAGTGCGGTGTGCTCGAATGGCACGTTACTCCAAAAATACTCAAGCGTCAGACTTCATAGCCGACCGGGATAAAGCGTGAACAGAGTCAGACGATTTTCTAGATGCCGTGACAGTGACTCGTAATGCTCGCAATCCTGTGACGCCGTGTAACTGACCGAGTTCGAGTCTCTCGATCCCGGGCTCGAAATATCCCGCAGCTGTCAAATAATCCAGGTATTGTGTGTATTCAGCGGCCTCGTCCTCTATAGAATACACAATAGCCACCTTGCCTGGTTGAGTCAGCCTTTCGTCACTCCCTGCAATGACCGATTTATCAATTCTCTTTTTAATGATCTCGTAGCGAATGTTATATGCGCCGTCTACGTCGAATTTTTTCTCGTCTATTCGAAACCGGATTGAAATGGGATCAGACTGAACAAGGATCAGATGGGCTGTTTCCAGAGGCATGGGGAGTTTCGATACAATGCTGTTCATCTCCCAGACCATTTCAGCCATCGTCGAGAGCTGCCACAATTTCAAGTTCCGCAGATCAAGACTTCCGAATTCACGATTTTCGAGAAGCGATTGTCCCGCATACAAATTGTAGTCGACACCATCCGTTTTGAACTTTTCGAAATAGTGCGGAATCATTTTTTGAGCTTCAGTTTCGAGAGCTTCGAGGCGTCCCGAGAGGCATTGATTGACCATTGTTACGGCATCTTCAAACTGTTTCCGTTTACGGTAAACGACTCCTAACTCGCTATCAACTGCGTTTCGGTACTGATCAATTTTTTCCTGAACAGCCTCCGAGTAAGAACCGAGCGAATCAAACAGTGGCTCGACTTCCGACTGCAGGAGCATTATGACAGAATGTTCATCGCCGGTTCTGAGTCCGGCAGCGAGCTCTTCAGCATATCGACTCAAGCGGTATCCCAACTCGTCGAGCGACGGTAACGGTCTAACGGTGCTGGCCGCAATAATGACTCCCAGCGCGAGACCCAATTGCTCCGCAAGGTCGGCGTGAATGGCCGTGTTGCGAAACACAGATGAATCACGAATATCACTCAAACCATAGAGTGCGTGCACCTTTTCGAAGACGATACTCTCCGCCATAGCCTTAGGGGATTTTTCCCTGGCGCTAATAAAGCGTTGCGCTGCTTCCCTGAAACGCCATTCAACGGAAGGGTGAATGGCGGTATATTGGCGCTTGATTACGGCCTCGACGCGGTCCTCCTGCTCGTCAACCTGCCGCTGCAACCCACTGGCAAAAATCGACATAAACTCTTTGGCCCGTCTGAATTCGTTTTGTCCAATTCTGCCTACTTCTTTTGACAGTAATTCCAGAATGCCAATAGGTTTTCCTCCGATGATAAGGGGAGTTATGAGGCCACTCCGGTATCCCTTGGAAATGAGAGTTCGTTCGTACTGGGTTTTGACTTCAGCTTTTTCGAGGTCGTGAATAAATTCTGGTTCTCCGTTTTTAAGGGCCCTGGCGTAGTGGGACTTTTCACCGTCGACACACGCGGGGAGATCGTCCCCGATGAGCAGGCTCCGTCCAATAGATTTCGCCGACGGCAAACATCCGGGTCTTGACGTATCGACCGCTATCAGCCCGAGATCCAAATCGGGAATTTGTAACATGTCCCGAACCAAGGCCTGCAGGTCGAGCAGATTCCGTTCACTTAAGAGTGAATCCTTGTTCAGTAAGACGTCTCTGATCTGCGACAGTGCCGCCTGGTCTGTCACGTCAACAGCATTCATGATCACAAACCCGACAAATTCAAAATTGTCTGGTGGAAGAAGCCTCGACCATAATTCCAGATTTTCAGGCTCGGACTTTAAAAGGCTCAGTTCGTCAGCGGTGAGTTCAGGAAGATTGTCAGGCGGACGGATATCCACGTATGTCGGGTCGATATCGATCTGATAATATTTTCGAAGAGTGGTGTCATCGACCGGGACTCGAATATAAAAGGGTCGATCAACGCGAACCTTCAGTCCGTAAAACATCTCACCGATCAGGTGATATGCTGACAACGTTTTCTGGGTAAGCATATCTTCAACGCTCAAGTCGCATCCGTGGGCACGATTATCCGACAGGAATTTCGTGATCAGATCCAGCTCGTCGAATTTGGGAGTCGAATAGAACCATGTGAGGTCGAATGGTGGCATTACCGCCGTGATAGCTGAGCCCGATCTGCCAACGGGAATAACGGACGACAAAAGAACGCCCAACTCTTCAGGGTGCTTTTTTAAAAGATCAGTCGAAACGCCGTCTCCAAGCAATTCAGGGATAGACTTGGCTACGTCCAGTACTGTTCTGGCCGTTTTCGAAATCAGACCAGACTCCTCCCTGGCCAACTCTTTCCACGAGTCGATCAGTTTCTTAAGAGAAATATGCCGATTAAACGGGAAACGATCGTTAATAACTTGTGCGATATTCTTTTCCGTCATGGTAGTAGCAAGTCGAATAAGCCTTCTCTGAAAATGCGTCAGGTACTGGGATTTACGCGTGTTACCGGGTTTGTGTCGGTAGGTTGCGATTAGTTACCGTTCGTTCAATATTGTTCTTTCCCGGTGTTGGAATGCTCACCAGGAATCAGCGTTCAATTCCGCTCGTCGGATACGACGAAAATCTCCAGGAAATGAGACATGAGGTCGTCAACTTCGGTTGTATCCTGGAGAGAGTCCACGATACGATTGAACTGTTCCTCGTCAGGCATTTCCTCCATGTAAAAGGGTCTGTACCTGATCAGACGCTCTTTTTCCCTGGCGGCATCCAGTTCGCTGTGAAATTGCGTGCCGTATATCGGTTTATCGACAATTCGGAATGCTTCATTGGGTTGCGTCCTTCCTTCGGCCAGCTCAACGGCATTGGGTGGAAGCTCAAGCACGCGGTCGTGGTGCCCCATGTTGGCGTCAAATCGATCAGGAAATGGTGCGAACAGCGAATCCGCGCGGCCAGCCTCGGTAAGAATTACCGGTAGACAACCGAGCTCAGCCTGAGACAAATCATTTATAACCACTCCACCGAGTGCGCGCGCTATAACCTGGTGGCCCCAGCATGATCCGAAGACCGGAAATGAGAGCTGTTCCGCTGTCCGAACGAGTTCGAGTACACCGGGCATCCAGTCGTAATCGTTTACAGCGGAGTATTCGCCGGCTCCGCCAATAAATAAGACATGGTATCCATCGAGAACGTTTTGTGGCAATGGAGCGCGTGCAACATTAATGCTCCGCAATTGATCGGGCGAAAGACCCGTTCTTTCAAGAAAACACTCCTGTTCTTGGAGCTCGATGTCAGGCGTGTTTCGGACCTGCAGCAATAAGGCTCTGATTTCCGAAAATGATGATGCTTTCATAGAATCAATCATAGTGGAATAAAGATGGAAAGTGCTTGCGCATCATCTTGTTAAGGCGATAAATGGGCAGGCCCATCACGTTAAAATAATCGCCGTCGATTCCTTTCACGAACAACGCCCCACCATCATCCTGAATACCGTAACCACCTGCTTTGTCGAATGATGAACCTGTATCCAGATAAGCCTGGATTTCTGATTCCTTCAACGGGCCAAATTCGACCCTTGTCGATTCGGCGAAAAGAATGTTTTGACCGGTTGTTTTGTGCTGCAATGATACACCTGTCAATACGGTATGCGACCGATCACTCAGCAATTTCAACATGGAAATTGCCTCCGCCCGGGATGCCGGTTTGCCTAATATCTCATCGTCCAGAACCACAATAGTGTCCGCCCCGATCACAACCGCATCGGGGTGATTTTCTGAGACCGCGGCAGCCTTTTCTCTTGCCAATCGAACGACCACGTCTTCCGGATTTTCAGTGTTGCTGACTGTTTCGACGATATCGGCGCTGATCACATCAAACGAGGGCCCGAGAATCCGAAGGAGCTGCTTTCGTCTGGGCGACTGAGACGCTAGAATTAGTGAGGCAGGCATACCGTCGGGAGATTGGGGGAGACAATCGGAATCGTTGATTAGCGCCGAAATATAATAAACGCGGTTCCGGTCCATAT
>SMXK01000028.1 GCA_004356265.1 Bacteroidota bacterium | reverse complement strand
GAGGATAATCAGACCGCATCTGATGCGGGAAACCTCGGTGTTCGGACTTCATTTTGCGACCATGCAGCTACTGTGGCGGAATATTTTGATGTACCTTTCGCCGGACCAGGGGTATCGTTCCTGTAGTATCGCGGTCCCTATTTCGAAACCACATTTGTTTAAGGTCTCAACATGACGCTCGGGAAAGTAGTAGGAACTGTCTGGGCTACCAGGAAAGATGAGCAGCTCACGGGAATGACGCTACAGCTCGTGCAGGAGCTCAATATGGACGGGTCGCTGAAGTCAAAATTCGTTGTAGCCGTCGATAGTGTGGGTGCCGGCGTTGGTGAAACGGTATTATTTGCCCAGGGATCGAGTGCTCGTCAGACAGAGCTGACTCGCAATAAACCTGTCGACGCTGTAATAACTGCCATCGTGGACAAGATGGATAATCCCGGCAACTGACGATCCATGAATCTCGCAAAAGTAACCGGCAGGGTCTGGGCAACGGTTAAAGATCCAGGGCTGCAAGGTAAAAGTCTCTATTTTCTTCAACCGTTATCCTTTTCCAAACTGCCGACAGGCGATCCGATTGTTGCCATCGATACGGTCGATTCAGGTACTGGAGATCTAATTCTATACGTGTCGTCCTACGAGGCTACCATTCCCTTTCAGCCGCAACTGGTACCGGTTGACGCGACTATCGTGGCCGTAGTGGACCGCGTGGACCTGGTCGGCGGCGTATAGCGCTACCCGGTCGGGATTATTGCGGCCGCGATTATTGTGGCGATGTTATGAGTCTGCGACCAACGGCACGAATCGGAAGCCGTCCAATTCTTCTGTTTCGAATGTTTCTTTTCCGGTCCTCCGTATCCGAAGCATTTTCTGCGACTCGCTTCCCCCAACGGGGATGATTAACCTGCCGCCCGGACGTCCGTCCGACGGAAGTTTTAGTTGATCCAGCAATTTTTTTGGTACATCTGTTGCGCCGGCCGTCACAATAATGCCATCGAAGGGAGCGACTGATTCCCAACCTCGTGTCCCATCTCCCAGCCTGGTGACGGCTCGATAACCCAGTGTTTTTAATAACACGGCAGTTCGATCGAACAAAGGGCCAAGCCGTTCAATAGTGAACACTCTGGCTCCCAACTCGCACAATACAGCTGCCTGATAACCGCTGCCCGTTCCAATTTCCAGAATTTTTTCATCCGGCTCCGGATTCAGAAGCATAGACTGGTAGGCAACAGTAAATGGTTGCGAAATGGTCTGTTTCAGACCTATGGGTAAGGCCTCATCTTCGTAAGCGCGCGACATAAGCGCATCTTCCATAAACTTGTGCCGGGCTACACGTCCCATGGCTTCAAGAATACGTTCTTCGGAGATTCCTTTCTCGCGCAAATCGTCGATGAGGGCAGAACGTCGTCTCTGATACATCCAATTTTTGGTCATCCCGGGGAAAAGAGTTTATGCTGCGGCTGAATCTGTGCTTCCCTCAGAATTTGTGATTTCAGACTCTTCTCTCATCCGCGGGGAAAGAGCATCGATCACGTAAGTCTGAAGTTGATCAACGGTAATACCTGAAATCAGCTCGCCGTCACTCGAAACTGATATTGTACCTGTTTCTTCTGACACAACAATTACAAATGCATCTGTAATTTCTGTCAGACCAACTGCCGCTCGATGGCGAAGTCCCAGGTCAGAACTGAGTTGGCGGCTGGAGGAAACGGGCAGAATACATCGGGCCGCCTCTATTCTGGCATTTCTCAGAATCACAGCTCCATCATGAAGCGGATTCTGGCCATAGAAGATGGTAAATAACAGATCCCGGCTGAGAAGCGCACCAAGCTGAGTACCAGTCTCAATATAATTTCTTAATCCTGTTGACCGCTCGAAGACGATCAGAGCCCCGATTTTTCTTCGACTCAGATCGCCAACGGCCAGTACGATTTCAGCGACGCGTTCCAACTGGGCAGGGGAACGCATTAATTGTCTGATGAATCGGTTTTGACCCAGTAAAAGCAATAACCGCCTGATTTCAGGTTGAAAAAGAACGATCACGGTGAGGACAAACACCTCATTGATCGAGCTGAAAACCGCGCGGAAAATAGTCATATCGGCGGCGGTGACGAGTACCCGAACTAGTAACAACGCCAGTATCCCTACGAAAATCTGAACAGCGATCGTGCCACGCATCCACAGATACAGCTTATACAGCACGTATGCTACAATAAGGATCTCGAGGAGATCAACTACTCGGATCGGTATAACCCACGGGAAAAGCGTCACGGCGCGGCCTTCGGCGCTTGTGAATTGAAATGTCGGATAAGCCCATGTAGAACTGACCCGAATATATCACTCCAGACGTTCATACTCTCACCGGTTTCAGCGATTCAGGGTCGGCGGTTCTAACCGAGGCCAGGACCGTAAGCAGATCCACTGTTTCTCGCACGTCGTGCGTACGGATGATCTGTGCGCCTTCGCCCACGGCGTACGCAGCCACAGCAAGGCTCCCGGCAAGTCGTTCACCAACCGGTACAGGATCTGACCCAGTTCCGAGGATCCTTCCTATACACGATTTTCTGGAAGCACCGATAACGACAGGCCAGCCAAGGGCGGAAATTTGTGCCGTCTGATTGATCAATCTCATATTGTCTGCTGTCGACTTACCGAACCCGATTCCGGGATCCAGAATAATTTGTGTACATCCGGCTGCGAGTGCAAGGCCCGCGGCGTGGTCGAGGGCGCGACAGACTTCTGCCGTCACATCGTTGTAGGACAGTATATGAGGCATTTCGCCCGGTAACCCAACAGAATGCATCAAAATGACAGGAGTGTCAGACTCACCTGCTAAAATCGGCATATCCGGGTCTGCCCGCATCGCGGTGATATCATTAATAATATTCGCGCCAGCCTTCAGTGCGTCAGCGGCAACGGCGGCAGACCACGTATCAATTGAAATCATCACGTCTGGAAATTGCTGACGAATTTCCGTTATCACCGGGCATACGCGCTTGGATTCTTCGTCCACCGGAACGGGTTCAGCACCGTCACCATACGCACGACCGTGAGGTCGACTTGAAGCGCCGCCAACGTCGATAATAGAGGCACCTTCGCGTATCATTTCTGCGGCCCGGAACACCGCGTCCTTCACATCCAGAAACCGGCCTCCATCCGAAAAAGAATCGGGGGTAACATTGAGAATCCCCATCACGACGGCTCCTGTTTTTTCAGGCTCAAGATTCAGCGTGAGTCCGGAAGACGAGAGAATATTTGGACGCAATTATTGCCTCATTTCAGATTTTTCACTCGTAAAAAGGCATTTTACCGGGCACTTCTGCTAATTTCTGAAAACAATTCGTAAAGATAGGTGAAAGCCGCCTCGAAAAATATGGTCAGGGGAACCTGAGGGGCGTTTGGCGCGTGAAGAACGACCGCAATCATTTCCCCGTGATGAATTGCATTAACGGCGTTCTTGGCGCACCTCAGATAGCAGTTGCGTTATAGGCAACGGGCAAGACAATTAAGAGATAAAGGAAGGGGTTTATGTACGTCCCACGCCAGCAACGTATGCTGGATCAATACCTGCAGGAAATCGGCCAGATTGCGCTGTTAACACCTCAGGAAGAAGTTGATCTTGCAAGACGAATTAAAAAAGGAGAACAGGCAGCGCTACACCGTCTGACAAGAGCAAACCTCCGTTTTGTGGTTTCTGTAGCCAAAAAGTATCAGGGTCAGGGGCTTACGCTCGCGGACCTGATCAATGAAGGAAATTACGGATTGATTAAAGCTGCTCAACGCTTTGACGAAACCCGTGGTTTTAAATTTATCTCTTACGCAGTTTGGTGGATCCGACAGGCGATATTGCAGGCCCTGGCCGAGCAGAGTCGCGTGGTTCGACTTCCTCTGAACAGGATCGGTACGATATCCAAAATTCGTAAAACCAGTGCTCGTTTGTCTCAGACACACGAACGCCAGCCGAATATTGAAGAGCTGGCAACGGAACTGGAAGTTGATGTCGAAAAAGTGCGTGAAGCGTTGCAGCACACGGGTCGTCATCTATCTATGGACGCGCCGTTCAACGAAGACGATGATAACAGTCTGCTCGATGTTCTTCCTGATAACGGAGACAAGGCTCCGGACGACACGCTCATGGATGAGTCGCTGAAGATTGATATTGAGCGTGCTCTGAACCTGCTGCATGAACGGGAGGCTGAAATCACACGTTTGTACTTCGGTATTGGTCGCGAACATCCGCTGACACTCGAAGAAATCGGACAGCGATTCGGCCTGACGCGTGAACGCGTGCGTCAGATCAAAGAAAAGGCGCTCCGCAAGTTGCGTCAGAAACACCGCCGCGAAGAATTGCAGATGCATATCGGTTGATTCGGCGGGTTCTGCTCCTTGGTTATGAGACCCTTAGCGCCGTAGCGAAATTGTTCGCGCGCGCGACATTGTCCGACCAGTCTGTTTGTCCGTTATTCTAATGGCTATCGTGTAATCGCCTGTTTCCAGGTTATCTGTATCTAACAGTATGTAGTATGGTACTGTGCTTCCAGGTCCTTCGGCATCGAACAGGACCGATACGGCAGCGTCGTTGTTTTTCCAGTCCAACTTTTCGAGGAAAGCCGCGATTCCAGTTTTTTTAACGGAACTCACAAGAACGGTCTCAATCGAAAAGGAAGACAATCCGGTCGGATCTGGAGACATATCATACGCTTCAAAATAAACATAAAGGGGTGCGCCAATCTCGAATAAAGAGTCAGGCGCCGGCACGATTTCGAGGTCATAACGCTTGAACATTCTAAGCGGGATGCTCAGACCTGGGACGGCGTCGTCAATCGTGGTGGCCAGTAACAGATCGCTCATACCCGGACTATCGGATGTTGGCTCAAGAGGCTCAATATTCTCTCTTTGGACTCCCCAGATCGCTTCCTTCGGTAACGTTTGATATTCGACCGACAATTGATACGAGTCATTCGCAGGCGCAGATAATGTCTTTACATGACGCCAGAAAAGGGTGTTGTCAATTTCTGTGATGTCGGCGGCCTCGCGGTTCTGAAATTCTTCGACAGTGCGCGCCACCATTCCATTCCGGAATCCGGTCAGAAAAGCACCGATTCTCACTGGCGAGTTCACGGATCCGGAGCGAGGTCGATACGGGACAGGCACCCCGCGGGCCACCACCACGTCCATGGTGTCAGATTCTTCAAATGTGCCGTCGAAACCCTCTCGGCGAAACCGGCTCGCGACATACGTGAGTGGAAGCTGAGCGCCGGGAATCGTAACAGCCGAGCGAAAGGGTTCCCGGAAAGCCCAATTGTGGGCCTCAATTTCGTCGTCAATAATCGGTCCTAGCTCGAAGGCGCGTGAAGGCGGTGAATAGAGGATGTACGTATCCGTCCACCACGAGTCGTAGAAGTACCAGATGGTTTTGTCATACAACCAGTATTCAAACCGGAATTCCGTTTTTGCCGCTCCTTTTCTAACTATTCTTTGTGTCAGATAACGTCGGTCACCCGTCAATTCAGCCATCCGATCGTCATAGAAGGACGGCTCATCTTCCCGTCGGATTTCGCGTTGAATGTGATCCGGCGGACCGTATCGGATGAAAAACTTGCCACGGTCGGTCGCCCACCCGGGCCAGTCTTCGTAATGGTCGGCGAACATCATGTCGGCGTACGTATGCCGCGCGAAATGCTCAATTCGCCTTTCGTTGGCTGATGTTAGATGAAGCGGATCCTGACGAATCCAGTAATTCTGAGAATAAATGAGCGAATCAATTCCGGCGTTTCCGGCGACATCCTGTTTGATGAGCGAAGTGGCATCGATGTAGGCGCGGCGGGTGGAAGGCGCACTGCGCTCCATCGCGATCTGAAAATTCGATTCGGCGGACTCGAATTCCCGCCGGGCCGCGTTCACATACCCCATCATCAACCAGCCGTACGGGCTTTCAGGTATGGCCTTTTGAAGCCGCGTCGCCAGGCTGTCCATGCGCTCAATTTGTTCGCGTTCTGCAGCGTACCGGAAAAGTTTTACGTAGGCCGGGTGCGATAGGGGATCGCTGTACAGGGCCTGTTGAGCAAAT
>SMXK01000027.1 GCA_004356265.1 Bacteroidota bacterium | reverse complement strand
GGAAATACATCAAGCCGACATCTTCTTACCGATGTCAAAGGCCAATCTGGACAGGAAAATCGAAGCTATTTTTAAACACGAAAGCCAGAAGGACAGGGCCATGTTTCCCGGAGCGTACGATAGTCGCGAGTTTTGGGAACGTGCACGGGATCGAAATCGCGATACTGCCAACGCACTTAATCTTCTGGGTTTGCCCGAGTTTTACGCCATTGAGGCATTTGTGACAACAGATTCCCTGTAAATCAGGAGTCGTATAATTTCCTTAAGAGGTCAGATGCGGAGCGGATATCCTCTGAGCTCACATCCCGATGAGTTGTCGCCCTGATGGTTGTCGGACCGAAGGGGACCATCAGTACACCCACCTCTTTCAGGTCTTCCAGAATCTCGGTAGCCGATCGTCCGTCTATCACGTCAAAAATCACGATGTTCGTGTCCACGCCGCCTGGTCGCAGTGAAAACGTTTCGAGTGCCCCGATTACGGCAGCCAGAGACTGTGCGTGTTCATGATCTGTCGCCAGTCCGGTATAGTTGTTTTCCAGAGCATAAAGGGCTGCAGCAGCCAGAATTCCTGCCTGCCGCATACCGCCTCCATACATTTTACGAAACCGGTGGGCCTTTTGAATAAACTCATCGGTGCCAGCCAGTACTGATCCGACCGGTGCACCGAGTCCTTTAGACATACAAACAGACACGGAGTCAAAATGCCGCGCATATTCAGCTTCAGGAATACCGGTGGCGATTGATGCATTCCACAATCGAGCACCATCCAGATGCATTCCCAGGTCGGCATCTCGGGCTAAATCGGCTATCTTTTCTATCTCGTCCAGTGGGTAAACAACCCCACCGGCTTTGTTGTGTGTGTTTTCAAGACAGATAAGGCGAGGTCGTGGTTCCCAGTAGAATCCTGCCCGAATCCCTTCGTTAAAGGCCTGTACGGAAGGGTGTCCTCGCTCCGATTGAATCTGCTTTAACTGAACGCCTGCAAGTGCGGCGGCTGCACCAGATTCGTAGTTTGCAATATGGGAGCCAGCGTCCAGAAGTACCTCATCGCCAGGGGACGTGTGAACGCGCAGTGCAATCTGATTGCACATCACTCCGCTGGGTACAAATAACGCTGCTTCCTTTTGAAGCCTGTCCGCGATAGTATTCTGCAGCAGGCTAACGGTCGGATCCTCTCCAAAAACATCGTCACCGACTTCTGCGGCAGCCATTGCCGCGCGCATCATTTGATCCGGCTTTGTGACCGTATCACTCCGGAGGTCGATCATCGATCGATAGACAGTATTTCGAACGTAACCTTACCTGCAGGAATGTTGATAACCACCTTGTCTCCTACAGATTTTCCAAGTAAGCCTTTCCCGATTGGACTGGATACGGATATTTTCCCTTCCGCAAAGCTGGCCTCTTCTGCGGCAACAAGTTTAAACGTTTGTTTGGATTTCGAGGCCGAATTCAAGACAGTCACATTTGATAATATGCGTGCTTTTGAAGGATCAATCTGGCTTTCGTCTACAATCCGGGCTATCGAAACGGAGTGTTCGAGTTTGGATATTCTCGCTTCGAGATGACCTTGTTCGTCTTTTGCCGCGTCGTACTCTGCATTCTCGGAGAGGTCGCCTTTTTCCCGGGCCTCCGCAATTGCAGCCGCGACTTTCGCGCGTTCCTTGGTCTTCATGTATCGAAGATCGTCGTTCATTTTCTGCAGGCCTTCTGCCGTCAGATATACGGGGCTGTCATCACTCATCATCGTAAGAGAGAAATTCCGGCCGTTCTGAGTTACCGGAGCTTAATATGCAGAACGCTACTGCCGGCTTGACAGTAGCGATATTGACTGATCGTCTGAAAACGAACAAAGATGGGACTTTAACCGCGCTGATTCCTCAATTGATCCCGTTTATTCGTTGATCAATTCTGATCGTAGATTCTGAACTATCCTGGCGTGCGCGACCGCCGAGAGAATCTGTTCATTGTTCGTAAGGACTCGTCTCGCCGTATCGTAATAACGATCCCAATATGACTCTGTGAGCCGCGATCTCATGACACCACGGCTACTCGACGCGTGAATAAATTCGTTGTTGGCCATGTATATACCAACGTGCCGCCCATTTTCGTCCGGTTTAAAAAACACTAGATCGCCCGTGAGAAGGTCAGATCTCCGGACGTGATTCCCGATTCTTCGTTGTTCATCGGTGGTACGCGGGATCTGATGGCCGAGGGCGCCGGAAAATACCGTTTGAATCAATCCTGAACAGTCTACACCACTTTTACGTGTGCCACCCCAGATATGTGGGGTGCCTATCCATGTATGTAATTCCAAAGACAAGACGTCAAGCAGTTGAGTATGCATACCCGGTTCAAATCGTGCGTTGCCTGACGTTGATTCTTTGTCCAGTCCGGATTTGTCAGCAGAATCAATGTAGCGCGTCGCAGCCATCGATTCACGCGATACTTCTGCGGTTGCGTCTTTTTTATCTTCAACTTTTCCGCCCCACCCAGTCGCGCCGGGTTTTACGGAACTACAACCGCCAAGCGTGATAGCTCCACAAATCAGTACGGGGAGGATGTGTCTGTTGATGAAACGACTCATATTCTGTCTCAGTGCTCTGTAATCCTCTGAAACGAATTATCGACTGCCGGTCCGCCTGATTAAGTTGATTATGAAAGGTTCGTGAGAGTTGACGACAGATGATGGAAGGTCGGATCAAAGATTTCTGAATGCCGTTCGACCAGCCACGTTCAGGAATTATTAAGATCACATCTACGAGTATTCAGCATGCCTTATCCCGAGCAACTTGTCCAGCCAATGCGGGAAGAATTAACCCGAAACGGTGTCAAAGAGTTACGCAGTGCATCCGATGTAGACGCAGTTTTTGGCTCTGCCTCCGAATCGACAAAGTTGCTGATAATTAACTCTGTCTGCGGATGTGCGGCAGCGAACGCTCGTCCGGCGGTGATGTTGTCACAGCAAGCTGCCGTTCAACCGGATGAATACGTTACCGTGTTCGCAGGGCAGGACCTGGAGGCAACTTCCCAAGCCAGAACGTTTTTGGCAGGAATACCGCCGTCCTCACCTTTCATTGCACTGTTCAAAGGATCTGAGCCGGTGTTTGTACTGGAAAGGCGTCACATCGAAGGACGATCTGCGAGCGCTATCGCAATGGACCTGGTTCAATCCTACGACAAATTTTGTGGTAGCCTAAACGGTAGTGGCGATGCGGCTGATGAGGGCGCTGATGGCAACACAAACAATACCGACGGTGATGGTTCGCCTGAAACGGGTTCGCTGCCGTCTACATTCAAGTCTATCCTTTAAACCGGAGACCTCGGGATGCGCGTTTGCTTCTGGGGTGTTAGAGGGTCCATTCCCACGCCTGGCGCAGATACGTCGAGGTATGGAGGGAATACGGCTTGTATTACAATAGAACTTAGTCCGGGCGCGACTCTGGTTCTGGACGCGGGCACGGGTATCCGCAGTTTTGGAGACAGCGTTCCTGCCCGGGACCATACCTATTATATATTACTTTCGCATCTGCACTGGGATCACATACAGGGTTTTCCCATGTTCAAACCTCTGGCGAGCGACAGAACGCGGATTCAGTTTATTTCACACGAATCTGTTGCGTGGGGAGAGGCGACGGCAAGTCAGATTGATGGCGTGCATTTTCCTGTTTCGCTGAGCAAGGTTCCGGCAAAAATCGTATTTGACCGGGTGGGCGACGATTCGTTGACCAGAGAATTAACTCCGTTTTTCGACTCTGTTTCTGTTTTTGCGTCCGATCATCCCGGTGGCTCATTTGGATACAGATTCGAACTCGGTGATGTGTCGATTGTATACATGACAGACAATGAGCTCCCGACAAGCGATACCCTGGCCTCGGACGATTCTGTTGTACAGTTCTGTAGTTCAGCCACATATTTGATTCATGACGCGCAGTTTCTTGAATCCGAAATGGAGCGAAAAAAGGGTTGGGGTCATAGCGACGTATCGTCTGTTTGCAGGCTTGCTACTCTCGCCAACGTCGACAACCTTATACTCTTTCATCACAATCCATCACGGACTGATCGGGAGTTAGACGGAATTCAGGTTCTCGCCGAAGGACTGCTTCGAGCAAACGGGAGTTCATGCTCATGTCGGGCTGCATCGGAAGGAGATACGTTTGAGATCTGACCATCTCTCTTCACACTTAATTTCGGTGCGGTTTGTACGATAACCACGTAATAGTATCATCGAAACACGGATACAATCGTGATCAGTACTAAACCGACTTCAGAACCAGGAGTCGTCACCTACGACGGCCCGACGCTCGACGAGCTCCTACAACTTTGCACCAATCTTGACTTGATAAGTGATATTCGGCACGTAAGCGGTCGAATCAAAATTCGAGTGCAGGACGAGTATTTTGATCTGAATAACCGGGAAGCTGGAATCCTAGTTCGCGGGCTTCTTCTGGGTTCATTCGCGTTGAGCACGAAAGTCTAAGTTCCGGTCAATAACACCGCGCTTGCGAACCGCAGTCGTAGACAGGTGTTCACGGAATTCTTTTGTGAATGTAACCTGATATCCTGAATGCCAGACGTATTTATTGCTTCCGCGGTCCGGACTCCAATCGGACGATTCGGCGGCGCTTTCAAGAAGCATACCCCGTCCGATATTGCAGCGGCGGCCATGAAAGAGGCGCTTTCTTCGGCCGGGATCCAAGGGAGTGACCTTGATCTGTATATATTCGGAAACGTACTTCGAGCTGGTCACGGACAGTTGATTCCTCGACAGGCCGCATTCAAAGCAGGAATTCCGAAGGAAATCGATGGTGTACAGCTTGATATGGTATGTTCGTCCGGAATGATGAGCGTCATGCAGGCATCCGCCATGATCCGAGCAGGAGATGCAGATGTGATTATGGCTGGCGGCGTGGAATGTATGTCGAATACTGGATTTTTTCTTTCCGCCAAAGCACGCTGGGGATACAAGTTACTGATGGGTGCCGGCGAACCGGTACAAGACCTGATGATGCGGGACGGTTTAACTGATCCTATGACGGGCGAAGCCATGGGTGTTCAGACAGAACGACTTGCAACGGAATATGGAATTACGCGGCAGGAGCTTGACGAGGTTGCCGCTGCATCCCATGCTCGCGCTGCGGCCGCCTGGGACGCAGGACATTTTGGTGCTGAAACTTTTCCAGTCGAATATACCGTCCGTCGGAAACCGGTGATGCTGGAGATGGATGAGGGTATTCGCGTCGACACCACGCTCGAGTCCTTGGGAGAATTGCGTCCTGCGTTTGATAAAAATGGAGTTTTAACGGCTGGAAATAGCAGCCAGATCAGTGACGGAGCAGCCGCGATCGTAATGGCAAGCGCGGAGGCGGTCGAACGCCTGGGCCTGAACCCGATTGCCAGACTGACCGGTGGCAGCTGGTCTGCCGGAGAGCCGTGGCGCTTTCCGGAGGCGCCGGTGCCCGCCGTTAAGAAAATCATGGAGCGACTGGGTATGCATATTTCAGATATCGACCTGTTCGAGAACAACGAAGCCTTCGCGATTAATAATCTCCTGTTCAATCGCATGTTGGACGTCCCAATGGACAAATTAAACGTACACGGTGGAGCAGTTGCCATCGGACATCCAATCGGGTGCTCGGGTGCGAGGATAATCGTGACGCTTATTCATGCCCTTAGAACACGCGATCTTAATACCGGCCTGGCCGCAATCTGTCATGGCACCGGTGGAGCAACCGCCGTTTCAGTTGAACGAGTCTGAGGCCCGGCAGCGATGGCAAATCTGTTGTTAATCGCACTGGGAGGAGCCATTGGTGCGGTGCTCCGTGCGGGTATCACGATGGCTACAATCCGCGCAGGGTATGATCACTTTCCGTTTGGAACACTCGCTATAAACGTGGTTGGTTCGCTGTTAATAGGCCTGTTGTGGGCGCTGGACGAAAAAGAATCGTTCTCGGTACATACTGCTTCGTTCTTATTCATCGGACTGCTTGGTGCGTTTACAACTTTTTCAGTATATAGCCTTGATTCGATTCGGTTGCTTCAAGAGGGCCGAATTCTGGCTGGAATGGTATACATACTAGGAAATAATATCGGTGCGATCGGCGGTGCAGCGTTAGGATATCTCGCTGGCAAGGTGATGGGCGGGGGATGATGGATCAGTCACTATATATAACTGCTCTCGTCGAAACAGCAGAGGCATGGTCAGCGCTGGACTACAATATCAGGCGAGAAGCTGAACTGTTGTCGCTTGATGCTCAGAATCGTTTTACGGAGGAGGCTCTCGTGTTCGCTATTAACCAGCAGATGAGCCAATTGACGGCGGATGGTTTGAAGTCCTGGATTCCTGACGTAGCAAGTGAATCCAAAACAATAGGAGTGTTGAATCCCGGGAATATTCCGTTCGTCGGACTGCAGGATTTTATCGCGGTTACGTTGAGCGGCCACCAATATGCAGGCACCGTCTCCTCAAAATCACCGGCGCTGTTACCGGCTTTCGTAAACGATCTCACGAGGCGGTTAGAAAAATACGCATCCTTTGAGAATGGATTTAAGCCTGAATTCATTTCTTTTGAAGACCTGTTAATCTGCGCAGATGCGATAATCGCATCCGGGTCAGACGAAACCATAAAAATCGTCGAGGATGCATGTTCTGAAAACGGAATAAAAAAAAACTGCAGGCTCCTGAGAAGAAACAGGTTTTCGATCGCTGTTCTGTCCGGAGCTGAATCAGCGGCGGAGCTCGAATCGATCGCCGAAGACGCTCTTCTGCACGAAGGATTAGGATGTCGGAACGTGAGCATTATCTGGGCTCCCGAATCAGCCACGCCAGACGCGCTGCTTAATGCAATGGCCGAGTTCAGGGCAGCCTTCCCGGTTCATCCTGACACGGCAGGATCGCTGAAGATGACGCAGGCCTACATGCGAGCCGTGGATCAACCTCACGGCTACGGTGATAACATGGAGTTCCTTGTCTCAAAGGGAGAAGCCGAGATCCAGATGCCGGGCCATATTCGTTGGGTGGAATACACAAACCTGGCGGATGTGAAGCATTGGATGGATACCCATCAATCTCATTTACAGTTAGTCGTATGTTCGGCGCCAATAGCGGATAAGCTCGGCATTTCTGACTATATAAGCCATGTATTGCCCGGGTTTGCGCAGCGCCCTGAACTATCGTGGTGCCCGGATAAAGTGAGTATACCAGAGTTTTTGACCCGATTGTCGTAGTTCATTGACGTATTTCCGGCGAAAACGGGTTTTGACTGACTCTTTTAGGCCGATTAAAACGTTATATGGAGTATCCTCCGGGCGTTAAATAATTCAGAGATTGCGTGCATGACTGAAAAGTCAAAACATATTAAAACAGCAAGCACCAGAGACGCTGACAACACGAATACTGAATTCGGAAACGGCAAGTTCGATCGTATCTCTGGACAAACCAAGGGGCTTGTCGATGATGTGAAAGAGTGGGTTGATCTTCGTCTTAAACTTGTCCAGTTGGACCTGGAAGACCGAATCGACGTCATTGCAAATCAGGCGATTCTTACGGTGATAGTGGCCTTTATTGGTGGTACTAGTGGCATTTTTGCTCTGTTCGCGGCAGCATTCGGACTCGGTCAGTTAATCGGGAATACAGCGCTCGGATTTTTATCGATCTCGGGTTTGTTGGCCTTGATAACGTTCGTCATGCACAAAGTCCGGCCGAAGTTTATCAACAATGTCTTGTTAAGCGTTGCAAGAAAAGGGGAGTCTGTTGCCGAAGAAGACGTTAAGCTACAAATCGAATCGGACAAGCAAGCACTGAAGCCTCAACTTCCTGAAGCAAAACAGGTAGCTTAGAGGCCATGTCGAACTCAGGCAACAAAATGACTCGCAGCGAAGTGCGCACCCGGCTGGCGGAAAGAACTAAATCAATCAGTGCTCGATTTGAAGCCCTTGAAATGGAACTCCCGGTGAGCCCCAGAACTGTTCGTAAATTACTGGATCGGAAGAATCAGATCAAAAAGGCGGCGGTGATAGGAGCAGGGCTTTTGACGGTAGCATTTTTATTTAAGAGGCGAAAATCTTCTGGCTTTACCTATCAGGACGGTCTCGAACGCATCAGTGATGCTATTGCCCGCGAAGTTCGGAAAAATATTAAGTCAGGCATGGATACCGAGGATGCTGTCTTCGCAGCCCTGAGAAAGCGGCCGCCTGTTGTACGGGTTGGCGATGGAGGCGATCGAAATGAACTTTCAGGGACGCTTGCGAAAATCTTGAAGCAATTGCTGGTATCTCTGGGTCCGAGCCTCATCGATATACTGGCAGAGCTATTGAAGAGCGGCCGTCAGACTCAAACAAAGAATTAGTCCTCTCTGGATCGTATTTTTGATTCATTAGGGTTAACATGAAGCCGAGGTCTCCCGGCATTAAACTCACGCTCGATAGCGGCCGCTAGTCGGCCATTTGTTTTTTCTGTATCCATGCGAATTGCATTATTCGGGGCGCCCGGCGTTGGAAAAGGGTCCCAAGCCACATTTTTAAGTCAGAACCAAGGTCTGGAGCATATTTCCACCGGAGTTATTCTCAGGTCCGCACTAAGGAGCGGATCTGATGTTGGAATCGAGGCCAAGAAGTACATGGACGACTCTCAACTCGTACCCGGACACATCGTACGCGTACTTGCCGAAGAGGCGATTACCCGGAATCATTACGACCATTTCGTGCTGGATGGATATCCGAGGACGATAGAACAGGCAGAATGGTTATCCGAATTCTTGTCTGAGCACGAGGCCATGCTGCAATGCGTTGTGAATCTGGTTGTATCAAACGAAATCATAGTCGGAAGGCTGTCCCAGAGGCGCGTTCATATTGAAACCGGGGAAAATTTCCATCTCGAATACAAGCCGCCGCCTTCTGGTATAGATCCGGAACTTATAATTCAGCGTAAGGACGACCTACCGGAATCAATTTTCAGAAGGCTTGAAGTATACCAGAAGCAAACCCACCCTCTGGTTGATTATTACAAGGACAAGAATCTGATGGTGGAAGTTGACGGCGTTGGTACATTCGAAGACGTTCACGCCAGAATTCTTTCGACCATTTACAATTTTGCTGCCTCCGAGTAAGCCGCCCATCGCATGATCGAAACCGATCGGCATCTTGAGATACTTCGTGACTTGCGAGATTCCGTTGATTCCGGACTGGCGTCGATACGGTTGGGCGATAGCCCTGAGGCATTATACAGGCCCGTTCGATATTCTCTTGAGAATAAAGGTAAACGAATTCGGCCATTGCTAACCTTGTTGGCTGGCCGAATATTTGGAGCTGAGCTTAGTGGAGCACTGGACGCCGCAATCGCGGTTGAAATATTTCATACGTTCACGCTGGTTCATGATGATATCATGGACAAGTCTGATACGAGGCGCGGTCGTAAAACCGTTCACACTAAATGGGACGAATCCACCGCCATATTGGTCGGCGACCTGTTGTTGGGGATAACACCCAGCCTGTTGGCTTTTTCTCGTCCAGAAAGACTACCGGAAATTTTAGTTCAGCAGGACAACGCTGTACGCGCTCTGTGCGAAGGTCAGGTACTGGACATGGGGTTTGAAACGCGAACCGATGTCAGCGTCGATGAATACCTTGACATGATTGACCGGAAGACAGGATTCCTGCTGAAAACAAGTCTTATTTGGGGAGGCCTGTACGGTCATGCAACGGACGACGAATTGGATATTTTGTCTCGTCTCGGATTCCATTTGGGGCGCGCGTTTCAGATTCAAGATGACCTGTTAGACCTGACTGCGATGAGTGAATCGTGGGGAAAGCCGGTGGGCGGCGACATCCGATCGGGTAAAATGACTTATTTGTTGACGAGTGTTCTCGAGGCTCGCGACAATCCGCATTTCGAGTGGTGGCGATCTACCGTTGCTGCCGGAAAGCTTCCTCTCGCAGAAGTGGATATGGCTCTCGAACGACTTCGATCTTGTGGCATAATACAACGGGCTGAAGAAGCTGTTATATTCCACTTCGAAAAAGTTGGCTCTCTGATGCGTTGCCTGCCAGAGTGTGAGGCCACAGATACCTTAGAAATGCTTTTATCAAACCTCAGGAAACGAAAATATTAGCGTGAATAAGTTCAGATGATTGAAAAAGAAGTCCAAATAGTTAATAGAGCCGGATTACACACGCGACCTGCATCAATGATTGTGAGAGCAGCAGCAAAATATGAATCCGACTTTTTCATCCGGAAGGACGGCTACGAAATAAACGGAAAAAGCATTATCGGGGTAATGACACTGGCGGCTGAACAAGGATCGACTGTCTGGCTGATTCTTGAGGGGCCGGACGAAGATGAAGCAGCCGCTACCCTGTCGGAATTGTTCGCAGGTGGATTTGGTGAAGTCGCTTAGCCCGACAAAATAAAATAAATAGAGACTTCCAATGCCCGAAAAAAAACCAATAAACCTCACTGACCACGACTTCGAGTCTGGCGGGGAGTGGTCGGTCGAAGGTGTAGGGGTAGCCCCGGGTATCGCCATAGGGCCAGCGTATCTCTACGCCCGTATCTCGTTCGATATCCAGAAACGGCAGCTCAGCCTGGACGAACTGGCAGACGAGCCGGATAGATTTGAGAAAGCTATCTCGCGGGCCGAACGCGATCTCGGGAAAATCATCGATGTAACACGAGAAAAACTGGGCGAAAACAGTGCGGTCATTTTTGAAGCTCAGCTTTTAATGCTCAGAGATGTCGAAATGTATCCAGCGATAGTCACGTATATCAATGAACACCAGATCAACGCCGGGTATGCAGTGCATCACGTGATGTCGAAACATCAGCGATTACTTGAAGCCAGCGAGAGTGAATACCTGCGAGAGCGATCGAACGATGTTCAAGACGTTCAGGACAGAATTATCCGGCACCTTCGTCGCGGGCGAATTATTTCTGCGATCGATCCGGAGACCATTGTCATCGCAGAAAGCCTGACAGCCGCAGATATGGTTCTATTCAGCCGACGCGGAATTCTGGGATGTGCCACGGATTATGGCGGACCCACCTCGCATGTTTCGATAATGGCAAGGGCTCTGTCGGTGCCATCGGTTATCGGTATTCCAACTGTAACCAACCGAATACAGAATGGAGACACTGTCATTCTGGACGGCATCAGAGGCGTTCTGATCGTAAATCCAGAGCGAAAGACGCTCGAGCGATACATCAAGCGTCAGGCCAGGTATCGCAGGCTCATCCAGGAAGAAAAAAAACTCGTATCTTTGCCGACCCAAACACTTGACGGGCACCGGATCAGCCTCGAGGCAAATCTCGAACTTCGGGAGGAGATTTCACAGCTAAAAGAGTATGGTGCGGAAGGGATCGGCCTGTTCAGGACGGAAATATTACTCCTGATGGAGGGCCGAATCTCCATCTCTGAGGACGAACAATTCGCGGTTTATGAGCGGGTAGTGGCGGCGGCGGCGCCGGGACACACGACGTTTCGTGTTTTGGATTTGGGCGGCGACAAACTTTTGCCGATGGCCCATCGCGAACACAACCCTTTCCTGGGGTGGCGCGGAATCAGGGTACTACTGGATCGACCGGAAATTATGGTGCCCCAACTTCGGGCGATCTTGAGGGCCAGTGCCGGGGGGAATACTCGAATTTTATTACCCATGATTACTAACCTCGACGAGGTTCATCGCTTCAAAATCGTCCTTGCCGAAATCATGGAAAAACTCAGCTCAGAAAAGATTGAATATGATGCAGATATTCCCGTCGGAATCATGGTCGAAGTACCAGCGGTCGCTTTAATGGCAGAACAATTTTCGAGAGAGGTGGATTTTTTCTCGATTGGCACCAACGATCTTACACAATTTGTTCTTGCAGTTGATCGCGGGAATGATCTTGTTGCCGGAATGTACAAGGATTTGCATCCAGACGTATTAATACTGATTCACAATACGATTGCAGCAGCGAAATCCGCTGGGATTCCGGTAAGCCTCTGTGGAGAACTGGCAACTAACTTACGAGCCGTACCTGTTCTGGTCGGCCTCGGTATCGAAGCGCTAAGCGCGTCTCCTGTATACCTGCCGTCTAT
>SMXK01000026.1 GCA_004356265.1 Bacteroidota bacterium | reverse complement strand
AGCTGCCGAATGAGCAGGTGAGATAATGTATGCAACAAAATGAATCTCGGATCGGGATCTGGCACGAAACCCAGCTTCGCGTCTTCCTTTCGCTGGGCAAGTATTTCGTATCTGTCAGCAATGTACTTTTTATTTACATTCTCCCAAGATGTCAGTGCTTTCTCAGAGATCCTCAGAAAAATTCCTTCACCATAGACCTCGACGGCAGGGATCCAATCGAGACCCTTGTTAAGATCAACTTGAATCATACGATCAGTGGTATCGGGCATGATTCGAGAAAAGCCACGAAGTGCACGCACCTCACGAAGTCTTCGCATCAACACTACATTCTTTATGAGTTTATCGAGACCAAATGTAACTCGCGCCAAGCTCAGATCCTCCTGTTCGGCCGTGAATGACTGGTAGCCATTGCCATTCATCGGAGGATTGCAAAGTGACTTCCACTCTTCATACATCACTTCGGATTCTGAATACGTTGGAAGCTCTATGGACTCTGCACTGTTTTCTGCCCGAGCAGTTCGAATGACAGTATCAATATCGCAACCCACGGTGCCCACAATCTTCTTTGCCAGGTATTGCTCGAGCGCTGTTGGGACGTCTCCCGAACTGGACGCCATTTGCTCAATAAGCTCGGCGAACTGGGGATGAGCCCGGATTTCGGCCTCGATCTGGCTCCCTGAGTCATCGCTTTCTTCAGGAATATCCAAAGCAGAGACAACTTGGGCATAATAGAGGTTGCCGGCGCCTCGTTGAAGAACCCGTGGCATGGCGCCACACTCAATAATCTTGTCACGCCTCTCCCATGGCTGGGTTCCTCGACAGGTAACCCCGATCTGGCGCAGTGCCTCCTTGCCCATCATGCCGGCCAACGATCGTTGACTTTTGCAGCTGTTGCAGACAATACGGAGCGATCGCAAACTACCGCCCGCGCCTCGTTGAGCTTTAAAACTCAGCTTCCAACGCTCCTCACACCTGCCAGCATCAGCGATATTCTTGTCTGCGTGTACCCATCGGTCCCACGGCACATCATCCAGGTGCCCGTTCTCGCACGCCATGACGAAACGCATCGGCACAAGAGTTCTTTTCCTGCATGACGGGTTTGTGCACTGCGGATGGCCGCTGTCCCTCTCGTCTGCCCATCTCCAGTATTTCATTTGTCGGCAGGAAGAACAGAAAAACCATCGTGGAAACCTAAAGTAAGGAATAGACGGTCCCTTTTTCTGCCACGGGTTCAAAGTCACAGGCGGTTCGATCAGCCTCTTTCCCAACCTCCGCTTCAACCGATTGAGATGGATTTCTCTCAGGTTGTACTTGTCCCATTCGCCGATATCGGTAGCAACAAATGACTCGTCACCGATATCAAGCACCGCTCCGACACCGTACGGAACTATCGCTTGCGACCGACGTACCTTTCGATTCTTCTTCACTCTCTGTTTTCTCCAAGAACTCGGACATTGCATTCCGGATCGACATGCCTCATTGAATTCAGCGTCGGCCAAGTATTGACAGTCTTGTTTTCAAAATGACACATCAGAGAAGCGAACTGCTTGCCGCCCTTATTGAAATAGCGGATTGGTTTGCCGCTGTTCCTGGCATCTTCGATTCGACTTACCCACTCGTCACACAATGCATCGATCGCGGACACGATCTGGCGTGCCTCCGCCGGTTCGGCATCGGCCATGCGCTTCTTCAGCGTGGCCAGGATATCAACAGTATTTGGATCTTGTGGATCAAAACGCTCGGCATCCTCTTCCAAAGGCAGACCTCCGGCCAAGCGCATCACGACGATCATTGCAGCATGCAGCGCCCGGTCTCTGGCCGGCGGTGCAAAAGGCGTCACACTGGTCGGCTCGACGTGCCGGTAAAGTGCGGAGTGATAACTCACAAACGACTCATAATGAGAGCGATCGCGTGGTTTTGTAGCTGAGTAGAGTGCCACCACCAAACCGGGAGGACGTTGGGCGCTTCGGCCGATTCGACTCGACGCTTGAATATATTCCGCCGTAGTCTTCGGCTGGCCATTAATCAGAATCAGCCCCAACCGACCGACGTCAACTCCAACTGAAATCATGTTCGTACAGGGGACAATATCGAGAACCTGCGCATGCGGATGCTTAATTCCCAAGCGCCCAAGGACCTCATTGATTCTTGATCCGGGGACATTTGACGACAATTCCTCAACTTCACCAATGCTGCGCATGGCACTCTCATCTGCAGCAATAACTCGAACTCGTGCATCTATATCGTCTCGAGCGAGGGTCATTGTCTTGCCCAGCTCGCGACGACTGTTGTGATAGATCACCTGTGTCCACCAGGTATCCCGCGCCAGATCTGAAATATTCAGCTCCATTGGGCCTTGGCACAAAGCGGCGGCCGTCTGAACCAAGGACGTTACCGGCGTATGTCCCTGGCCCATAACTCCAATATAGAATCGACCTAATGCATTCTTGTCAGTGCGAGAAAAATAGGAATCGTCTGCATTCAAGCCTGGTGGAGGGAATACAGACACTGGCCTGCCGTACAAGCGCTGTACTTGTTCCTCAGCCCTTCGGATAGTGGCGGTGGCGGCAATAATCTTGGGCCTCTTGGCTGCTTTACCCATCGCGACATCCATGGCTGCTTCGTATATTCCAGCGATTGTCCCTAACGGCCCCGATATGAGATGAAGCTCGTCCTGAATAATCAGCCCCGGCGGTTCCGTGTCGGTTTCGCCAGCCGCAAAGAAAGCACGCCCTCGGTGATCCCATGCAAGTCGTGCGAATTTATCAATGGTTCCGATCAACAGTGTGGGAGGCGACTGAAATAGTCCTTGGTCCACGACTGCGATCGGAAGGTGCTCGTGAAACTCGCACAGCCGACTAACACAGAAAAACTCGAAGCTAGTTTGACTGGCGCGTATTCCATAGTCATCAGCATCGTCTCTGCGATATTCCGGAAGAATTCGGGTGCCGCACCATGGGCAACTGCGTAGCTGAAAGTAATTTTCCGGTTTTTCCTCTTCCAACACTTGCTCGTAGAGCTCAAACGACCCTTTATCTCTGTCACTCGCCGAAGTAAAACTATTGGGCGTGGAAGCCCCGCCCACCCAGAGCCCCAGAGAGAACTCCTCGTCACCAAGCTCCTCCGGCGTTCTCCGGCGCATGTACTCAAGTGCAGTGATCAGACCTGCTGCGCGCTGAAACTGCTGTATGGTCAACAATCGCAATGTGTATCGCTTGATCACGGCCGTTCCACCGCCTCGCGCACCGAGTGTCAGCCTGCGATAAATCATCTCAAAAGCAGCAACTGCAAGATACGCCTCGGTTTTGCCTCCACCTGTTGGAAACCAGATCAGATCCACGATCTCCCGATCTTCCGAATCTTCGTTTGCCAGGGAATCCACAAGAAGCAGCTGAAACGCCAGTTGGAACGGCCTCCAGGTGAAATCCTTGTATTCGTCAGATAAATAATCTGGAGAACAATCAATCGCGGAATCCACGCTGCGCACCGTACCGGCGAACTTTTCCTGGCCATGTATCATGCTGATCAACATCGCCTTGTTCGCCAATTTGAAGGCTCGAAATGCAACCGGATTTCGTTCCAAGCAAGCAATGCCCGACTCGAGTCGAACAATGACACTCTTGATTTTACCGGCGATTCTCGACGCCGCCTTATTAAATCCACTTGGAACCGATATGTTCGTCAAGTCCTTCTGCCAGCGTTTGTAACCTTCGGTTACTTTCCGAAGGCTTGCAGCCACTTCCGCAGACTCAGCAGTGTCACGCGACAAATACTGCAAACTGAAAACCTTGCCATAGCCCTCAGAATGTTCCAGAGCCGTTGTAACCGGCTTGACCTCTACGACAGGCAAAAACCGAGCACAAACGTACGAAGGAGACTTGCCCGTGTTCCGGTCCCAGTCGGCAGCACATCCATGACCAATTGCGTAGGGTTTTTTGTCGCGATATTGGAGCTCAAGCTCTTGCTCCTCGGGATCTGACATGATCGACCGTGTGGTGGGGTATGCCTTGATTATTCCTTCGGTAACCGTGCAGCGTAGCCCGACTTGAAATAAGCAATCCGCTGGATCCAATCGGCTGTTTTCTGAATTTCGGGCGGTATTGGACAGCGTTACCGTCGTGAGCCAGCCCTTGCCCAATTTTCGCCACACAACGATGAGAGAACCTCGTCCGTCAAATACAGGTTTGCTTGTCTGATCAGGTTTTTTTGGGCTATCGAAACTGACGGATTCCGGTGAATTTTCGCATGCCAGGCAAATTCGCACCCATTTCTTTCGCCGTTTTTTTCCATTGCCGTCTTCGACACCAACCTCTTCGTACCTTGCTCCGATTACATGGCAGTTCAATTCTGAAACATTTTCTATATAGAAACTGATCCCCACAGAAGCCGGCATTCTCTGGTATATCATGCTCAGATGAGTGTCCACCTCACCCGAATCATCACTCTCGGCGGCGACCTGAGTTTCATCTTCATCTTCCAACACATGTTCCGCAGGGATATCTCTCGGAAACAGAATACCCATCAGATATCGATCATTCGGCCGGTCCGTGAATGACTCGCCGTCCCCGTCAGCAGGACCGATCAACTGTCGACTCAGATACGAAATAAACAGATCTTTGTTTTCGCCGAAGTCATCCATTCTCTTGCTTATCCTTGACCAGAGTGGGTAAGACTGATTCCTGCCATTTCTTAAGCAAAGGAGCGAACTCTTTGCTGACCGGGAGCCACAGGCCGGCATGAGCGCGAGTCATTCCGACATACATTGCAGCCAGGCAAGCCGGTGAGTCTTCCAAACAATCCAAGTCCGTTAGAGCCACAAAAGCTCTTTCCAATCCTTTGAAATCTGATATGCGTGCCGTAACGATTCGATCACGCGGGGGACTTCCGACGTTGTCCACCGTCAGGTCCACCAGAATTTTTTTAATATCAGACGACATGCAATCGATACTACTCGAGTCGCCAGTCCGTGCTGAGAGAATAGCGATATCCTGCAGTCTTACGTCTTGGTCAATCCACTCTCGAAGCTGCTCTTCAAGCAACCGACCTTCTTCCTGCTGACTTGACACCTTGCAGTAGTGTACTGGTGGTCCCATTCCTTTTACTTGCGCAATCCCGATATCGGCGCCAGTACATTGCTGGGTCTGTTGAATAATCTGCTCGGTATTGCGGCAATT
>SMXK01000025.1 GCA_004356265.1 Bacteroidota bacterium | reverse complement strand
AGGCGAATTCGAGCAATGATGATTCTGAAGCTCATTACCGGCGTACCCCTGTCGATTCGGGAATCGTACCGCTGAATTTGTGGGCAACGGCTGATTCGTCGCGCTGAAGCTGTTCTGCTGCCATCCGTTTCGTTTCAATCCCTTCCAGTAAGTCACGAACCGCCGGTTCACTTTTCTGCAAGAACGGATTGGGCATGAACCCCATAATAATCATCAACAGGAACAGTGGAATCAGAAGCCCAATTTCTCGGCCGTTGAGGTCAGGCATTTCTTCGTTCTTCTTGTCCGTAATCTCACCCCAGAAGGTCTCATACACCATATACAATAAATATACCGCCGCCAGAATCACGCCAGTTGTTGCGATCACGACCAGGAACGGACTGTTCAGGACCGTACTTTTAAAAGCGCCGATCAGAATCAGAAACTCACCTACAAATCCGTTCAGCCCGGGTAGTCCTGCAGATGCCAACACGGTGAAAATCATGAAGAAGCTGAGTACGGGGACCGACTTAGCGATTCCGCCATAATCAGCCATGTTCCGCGTGTGGCGACGTTCATACAACATGCCTACAATAAGGAATAATGCGCCCGTAGAAACGCCGTGATTGACCATCTGAATCAATGCGCCCTGCATGGCTTCCACGTTCAGCGCGAATATTCCCAGCACCACGAATCCGAGATGGCTGACCGAGGAATAGGCGACCAATTTCTTTATGTCCGTCTGTGCGCGGGATACCAGAGCACCGTACACAATTCCGATGACAGCCAGGACAGCAAACCAGATCGCGTAATCGATCGTCGCGTTTGGGAAGAAGGGCAGGCAGAACCGAACCAGACCGTACGTACCCATCTTCAGCAGGACACCCGCCAGCACTACCGACCCGCCTGTGGGCGCCTGAACGTGAGCGTCCGGAAGCCACGTATGGAAAGGAAACAGAGGTATCTTGATCGCGAAAGCGATCGCGAACATCAGGAATAACCAGCCCTGTGTAGGAATTGGCGTGGTGTACGATACGAGTTTGTACCAATCCGTCGTAAAGACGCCGCCATTCACCGCGTCGCCGGCCAGGTAACCTAGTGCGATCAGCGCCACCAACATCAATAGCGACCCGACGAGCGTGTACAGCACAAATTTAATAGCGGCGTAAATCCGGTTCTCGCCTCCCCACAAGCCGATAATGAAATACATCGGGATGAGCGTCAACTCGAAAAACACGTAAAACAACATCACGTCGAACGAGGCGAACACGCCTGTGATACCGGTTTGCAGGATCAGTAATAAGGTGTAATATGCTTTCAGGTTCGCCCTGATATAGGTCCACGACGACAGGATCACGATGGGACCCAACAACGTCGTAAGCATTATCAAAAGCAGATTCAGCCCATCAATTCCCACGAAATATTTAACGTCCAGCCCCGGAATCCATGGTGCCACATCCATTAATTGTGGTGCTGATGCAGTGGAAATCGAAGGATCAAATCCGATATACAGGCCGATCGACATCAGGAAGGTCACAGATGTGACGATCAGTGCCGCCCATTTAATCTGCGTATCATTCCGCGCAAAAAGCGTGAACAGAATCCCGAACAGCGGCAGGAAGATGATTAAAGATGTGAGGTGGGGAATGTTCATCTACTTATGCTTACAAGCCAAAGAGCATGAGAGCGATCACCAGAACAACACCGATCACAATTCCGGTGGCGTAGGTAGAGACGACTCCTGTCTGGACGTATCTGAAAACAAAACTGGTCGCTCTGGTCAGAAAACCGACCATATTCACGATTCCGTCGATGACGAACTTGTCAAACGGAGCAAAAAAACCTGTGGTACTACGAATGAGAGGATTAACAATCACTTTGTCGTACACCTCGTCTACATAATATTTATGTTCGGCAAGTCGGTATAATCCGCCGAAGCGCGCCTTAAGTTTTTCGTCGAACGCGAGGCCCTCCTTAGAATACCATCTCCAAGCCAGGCCAACTCCCGCGACAGCAATAAGCCCGCCGAGAATCAATAACGTCCATTCTGTTGCAACCGATACGTGACTTTCAACCGCAGCCTCCGCCACCGGACCACCGTACGAACTTCCCAGGAAATGATGAATCAAGTTCCATTCGCCGTGTTTAATTACGGCTGGCAGACCGACAAATCCGGCACCTGCTGCAAGCGCAGCTAACACCCACAACGGTAGTGTCATACTCCACGGTGACTCATGCGGAGTGACGGTATCTGCGTGGGGCCACCTTGGCTCGCCTTCAAAAGTGAGAACGTAGGCGCGCGTCATATATACGGCCGTCAGAAAAGCTGTCACGATACCTACGACCCAGGCAAAAATAGCTGCGGTATTCTGGTCCATTATGGAAAACGCCTGAAACAGGATCTCGTCTTTAGAAAAGTACCCGGACAACAACGGAATTCCCGCGATAGCCAAAGTCGAAATAAGGAACGTCATCCTGGTGGCCGGCATAAATCGTTTCAGTCCACCCATCGTCCTCATGTCCTGAGGATCGAGCGTATGATTATGGCCCTCGTGGTCTGATCCGTGAACAAGCTCGTGTTCAACACCGTGCATACCGTGGATAACACTTCCGGAGCCGAGGAATAGGCAGCCTTTGAAAAAAGCGTGCGTCATCACGTGAAATATGGCGACCCAGAAGGCCCCCACACCGATAGCCAGAAACATGTATCCCAACTGAGATACTGTTGAGTAAGCAAGTACCTTCTTTATGTCGTTCTGGGTAATGGCGATGGTGGCCGCCACAATGGCGGTAAGTGCTCCGACAATAGCGATCACGACCATAATGCCTTCGGCAGCCAGCACTATGGGAGATAATCTCGCGAGCAGGTACAGTCCGCTGGTAACCATCGTCGCAGCATGAATGAGCGCCGAGACAGGTGTTGGCCCAGCCATGGCATCAGGTAGCCACGTGTAGAGCGGAATCTGAGCGCTTTTGCCAGTGGCACCCAGAAAGAGGAGCATAACAATTGTGTTTACAACTCCCGTATCCAGGCCGGGTCCCTCACTCAAAAGGACGTCAAAACTCAAGCTTCCCAGCTCTCGATAGAGCATGAACATGGCGAGCAAGAAACAGAAGTCGCCGATCCGGTTCATAATGAACGCTTTATTCGCCGCTCTCGAGTTTTCCCGGTTCGTGTACCAGAATCCGATCAACAAATAACTGCATAACCCGACGCCTTCCCATCCCAGAAACAGAACAACCAGATTGTTGCCTAACACCAGGTTCAACATGGCGAAAATGAACAAATTCAGATAGGCAAAAAACCTCCAGAATCCTGGATCGCCTTGCATATAACCGATCGAATACAGATGAATCAACCCGCCGACTCCTGTAATGATGAGCGTCATTACGAGCGATAATTGATCGACGCGGTAGTCGAACTCTACCGTCAGGTCTCCCGCAGACATCCATGTAAACAGGTGAACAATCGAAGCCTGTCCGTCGAATCCGATAAAAAGCATTACGGCACATATGAACGGGATGACCACCATGGCCGTCCCGATCGACCCGATGAGCGTCTCCCTGGACCTGATCGCAGGGATGAATAGTCCTCCCAAGCCAAGCAGGACAGCGCCCGCCAGCGGTAGAAGGATTATTAGCTGTACAAGAATTTGAGTCTGCATTCCGTTTTCAGAAGCCCGGGATTACACGTGTAAAGTGGGTGTCGGTGTAGAAAAACTGGTGTTCAGTATCTGAATAGTTTGATTTTCGAGACGTCAATCGTCATCCGTCCCCTGAAAATGGCAATTACCAGTGCCAACCCAACAGCTGCTTCGGCGGCCGCGACCGCGATAACGAAAAAAACCAAGATTTGACCTGATGGATCGCCGAACGCCTGGCTGAGCGCTACCAGTGTCAGATTTACGGCATTTAACATGAGCTCGACAGACATCATAATCACGATGACGTTTCTTCTGAAAAGAACACCAAACGTACCCATCGTGAATAACACGGCGCTGAGGGTCAAATACCAGTTCAGGGTCATTTCCATAAAAGTGGCAGGTCTAAACCGGTTTTTTCTTGGCGATGATGACAGCTCCGATGGTCGCAGCCAATAGCAGAATGCCGATTACTTCAAACGGAAGCGCGTAACGGGTGAACAGCTCCGAAGCCAGCGTCTCGACCGATCCGGTATCCGCGTACTCAGGGGAAATAACTTCAGGGAGTACGTCCAGACCCGAAGCAATGGAATAGGATAGAAGAGCCAGGACGGCCATGCCGAGTCCGAATCCGAAGAATCTGGATACTGTCAATCGAGTAATCGACGGCATTTCCGACAAATTCAATAGCATAATCACGAACAGGAACAGCACCATAATGGCGCCGGCATAAACCAGAATTTGCACAACCGCAATGAATTGGGCGTTCATCGTGAGGTACAAACCGGCTATGCAAAACAGGTTCAATACAAGCCAAAGAGCGCTATTGATGGGGCTTCGGGACCATAACATGCCGATACCAGCCGCGATTGAAGTAATCGCGAGCGCAAAGAACAATATTTGAGCAGCCATCCGGGTGAAACGTGGGGCGTGAGAAAGGAGCTACTAAGAATCGGCTCCCGGGTCAGTTGATCGCCGCGCAAATTAGACACTGGAGGTGCATGCGGCAAGGAAAGATCAGGCAAAAAGGGTGAGATTCTTCGAATCGTAACAAGACTGTTGGCTTCGGGGCACGAGGAGCGTGAAATGCAAATCAGATTCGGGTCGGCTAATCAGCCCGACCTGATCTATATTTGATGTTCGCGCTTTTGAGCGTGGCATCATCAACTTTCGATAAGCCGGAGCCCAGCATCAGCGATTCTATTGATTCAGCACAGGAGCGGTCTCTGGGAACCGCCATCCTGGATGGGCTGAAAGGAGTTCGGCAGGACTACACAAAAGGCTCGATCTGGAGAGCCATTATTGTGCTGTCTGTCCCGATGGTAATCGAGATGTCGATGCAATCGGTGTTTGAGGTCGTGGATATTTTCTTCGTCGGGAAGCTCGGCGCTGACGCGGTTGCCGCCGTCGGGCTGACGGCATCCCTGATTATCCTCATTTTTGCGGTTGGATTGGGGTTTGCGATGGCGGCGTCTGCCATGGTGGCGCGCCGAATTGGCGAGAACGACCTTGAGGGAGCAGCCAGGGCTACCGGTCAGGTTGTTCTCGCATGCCTGGCAACGTCGGTACCCATCGGCCTGCTCGCAATTTTATTCGCCTCCGATCTGTTGGTGTTGATGGGAGCAGGTCAATCTGTAATTGATATCGGTTCCGGGTATACCGCTATTCTAATTGGCGGCAATATCACGATCATTCTGCTCTTCACGTTTAATGCGGTATTCAGGGGTGCGGGTGATCCCGGGCTCGCTATGAAGGCTCTTGTGCTCGCCAATACCATTAATATCATTCTGGATCCGATTCTTATTTTCGGACTCGGGCCAATTCCGGCTATGGGGGTTGAAGGCGCGGCGATTGCCACCACAATCGGCCGGACGATAGGGGTGATATACCAGATTCAAATGTTGCGATCAGGAAAATCGCGTCTGGTAATACGCGCAAGACATTTCCTGTACGACTCAGCCTTGATGGCCCGACTCGTGAATATCGCATGGCCCGGGGTCGTGCAATATTTAGTGGGCACCGCATCCTGGATGGCGATCATGAGAATGATAGCCGTATTCGGAAGCGCCTCCATGGCCGGATATACTATAGCCATTCGTATCATTTTATTTGTGTTACTTCCATCGTGGGGAGTTTCGAACGCTGCGGCGGCGATGGTCGGTCAAAGCCTAGGCGCACGTGATCCCGATCGAGCAGAGACAGCAGTTAAACTGTGCACGCTTGTGGATATTATTTTCCTGACATTTGTAGGGATTCTTTTCTGGATCTTCGCTGCTCCACTTCTGGGAATTTTCGCATCCGACCCGGACGTAATTTCGGTGGGCGTGAGTGCGATCCGATTTATGAGTGTAACTTTTCCGTTGTGGGCTGTTGGAATGGTGACGGTACAGTCGTTTAACGGTGCAGGAGACACACGCACTCCGACGTGGATAAACCTGTTCGCATACTGGCTCATCCAACTTCCTCTGGCGTGGCTGCTGGCATGGCCTCTCGGGTATGGTGAGAAAGGAATTTTCGCTGCCATGGCCATCGCGCAGGCGGTCCTCGGAATTCTGGCGTATATCTTGTTTAAACGAGGTAAGTGGAGAACGATTTCGGTTTAATATGACTGGATATTTTGATCACCTGGATCTGGCTTCTCTGAGCAACACAACTGTTGTGAGGGAGATTGTTGAACGTGATCAGAGAGCGTCTCAGGTTCCGGGTATTGTCTCGCGGATCACCGAACTCGCCGGTCTCGTATCAAGCCTGAACAGCCCTGGTGTCACGGACGATTCCAGGGCGGTCGTCGTATACGCTCCTGGTCGGATTGAGGTACTCGGCAAACATACCGATTATGCGGGTGGGTCGAGTCTGACGTGTGCCGTGAATCATTCATTTGTATTCGTTGCAGTCGTTTCTGACGAGCCAGGTGTCCGTATGCAGGACATGGTGTTATCATCAAGTGATTTTCTCCCGTATGAAAATACACAGGACACAGTTCGGTCCAGCTGGTTGTCGTATCCTGCATCCGTGGTTGAGCGGTTTGTAGTCAACTTTAAGAGTCCGGATAAAGGCATTTCGCTGGCGTTTTCGAACACCATTCCCCGGGCGTCCGGAATGAGCAGTTCGAGTGCACTCATTGTAGGAATCTACCTGTGTATGGCCGCATTGGCCGAACCTGAGTTGACCCCGGGATTCGCCGAACATCTGTTGACTGGCGCCGATCTGGCTGACTATCTGGGCAGTGTGGAAAACGGATATGATTTCAAGGGTCTCGTGGGGCGCGCAGGGGTAGGAACACAAGGAGGCGCCCAAGATCATACGGCTGTATTATTTTCTGAAATGGGAAAGCTGGGCTACTTCGGGTACAGGCCTTTGCGAAGATTGGGATCGGTGGCTCTGCCCGACGATTCGGTTTTCATTATTGGATCCAGTGGAGTCCGGGCCCGGAAATCCCAGGGTGCCAGGGAGCTGTATAACAACGCGGTGGCGCTGGCCACGGAAAGCTTGAGTCGATGGAATCAGGCGACGGGAACGAGATTCGAAACACTGGGAGATCTGGTTTCAGATTCCGGTTTTTCCTTGGGTCAGTTTCGCGAAGTGATGACAGACGTGGAGTTGAGTCAAGCCAAAGCTCTTACCCGACGAATGAGGCACTTTTATGAGGAAACAGAGTCTATTATTCCTTCAGCGATTCAAGCGCTCAGAACGGGAAATGTCGAGCAGTTTGGTCTGGAAGTCGATCGATCCCAAGAATTGACCGATTCATTGCTTGGAAATCTCGTGCCGGAAACACGATTTCTGGCAAAAAGCGCACGAAAACTGGGTGTACTGGCATCTTCCGCTTTTGGTGCTGGATTCGGAGGATCCGTCTGGGCCCTGGCACCGCGCCAGGACGCGGACCGGATCATGCGCGAGTGGATGGCCGACTATGGACAGTCGTTTCCTGATCGCATCCGGCATGCCAGGTTTTTCGTGGATCCGACAGGTCCTGGTGCCTTTGTAATGGGATCCGCGGCCGACACGTTATTACTGCAGCCTAAGTTTTGACCAGAGTCGGCTGAGCCAGAACAGCGACACAAACGCTACCGAGCACATGATTACCGCTGTGAGTGTCTGCCCATACAGGAAATATCCGGTAGCAAATAAAATCCCGAATATTCCAATGGTCCCTGAAAACGCCGCGAGCAGGCCCGTCGGTATGTCTGAGCCAGGGCCGGTAACGCCAGCGTCATAATCGTGCCACCCGGGCCCCCCGGGATTAATTTTTTCACAGAAAGACTCTAAAACTTCTCGGTCAGTGCGTGGTCCCCACATCGCTACGGAAACCCAGGAAACCGTCGTGATTCCTACGCCAACAAGTAATTGCTCCCAGGTTTCGAGGCCGAATCCTCCGTTGAACTGCAATACCACGGCCACCACAAACGACACAATCATTGCTGTGAGCTCCGACTCGGCGTTGACGCGCCACCAGAACCATCTCAGAATAAATATCAGTCCGGTTCCTGCACCGATCTGTAACACTAAGTTAAATACCTGAAGGGCATTCTCCAGAAATAATGCGAGTGTACAAGCAACGAGCATCAGGCCGACCGTAGCCCACCGGCCGGCCCATACCTGTTGCTCCTCTGTGGCATCGGGTTTAATAAACCGGTGATATAAATCGTTCACAATGATGGATGAACCCCAGTTGACCTGCGTCGACATCGTGGACATGTAGGCCGCGGCGAGCGACGTAACAACAAGTCCGAGCAAACCCGACGGTAAGAAGGTCAACATCGCGGGGTAGGCAAGGTCATGTCCCAGTTTCGAATCCGGTACTGATGGAAAGCGTTCGGCAATCGAGTCGAGATCGGGGAAAATAATGAGCGAGGCCAACGCGATTAATATCCAGGGCCAGGGTCGAAGTGCATAATGAAGTCCGTTAAAGAGGAGCGTTGCGCCAGCCGCATCTTTTTCCGTTTTTGCCGCGAGCATGCGCTGAACAATGTATCCGCCGCCGCCTGGCTCGGCGCCCGGGTAGTAGGCGGCCCACCATTGCACAGCCAGCGGGATCAAAAAGACGGGCACTAATACGTCCAGTGATACGGTATCAAACGAGGGAAAAAACGACAAAGAGCCCACTACATTTTCGTGCTCTAACAGAGCCGACAATCCGCCAATCTCAGGCAGATTCAAGATGTAAACGGTCGCCCAGATCGATCCGACCATGGCAATTGCAAATTGCACGAGGTCGGTCAGGATCACGCCGCGCAAGCCCCCCAAGGCACTGTATACCATCGTGATAGAGGCGGAAATTATAACAGTCTGGATCGGTGTCCAATCCATCATGACAGCACCGATTTTGATCGCTGCCAGCGTCACGCTTGCCATGATAATGATGTTGAACAGGATTCCCAGATACACGGCTCGGAAGCCCCTCAGAAATGCAGCCATCTTTCCCGAGTAGCGTAATTCGTAAAACTCAACGTCAGTCAAAACACCAGATCGCCTCCATAACCGGGCGTATAAAAAGACGGTTAACATGCCCGTCAGAAGGAACGACCACCAGATCCAGTTTCCCGATACGCCGTTGTTGCGAACAATGTCGGTGACGAGGTTTGGTGTGTCTGTCGAAAAGGTTGTCGCCACCATCGAGATGCCCAGCATCCACCAGGGCATCGATCGTCCACTCAGGAAAAACGATTTAAAACTTTTACCTGCGCTCCGGGATACGACAATTCCGACAGTAAGCGAGAAAAGAAAAAAAGCGGCCATAATGGCCCAGTCAAACGTTGATAGCTGCATTGCCGGCGGGAGTCGTGAGGATGAACAGTGGAAGGTAATTAACTCATTCGAATTGCGCACGTTTGAAGTATGTATCCGACATTCATTCTGCCTTATTATGGAGTCCTCGTCACCCAACAAGACCCGTAGGAATATGGACCGAAGACTTTTTATCAAGACTGGCGCACTCGCGGGTGTAGGTGCGTCTGTCGCCGGAAACATGGAATCCTCGGCCGCGCCGAACACCACAAAAGCACCATTTATCAGGCGCGGTGTGGATGATCGGTCGGTAAACCTCGGTTTTATAGGGGTCGGTCTTCGCGGGCGCAGTCACGTCGGACGAATTCTGAAACGAAACGATTGCAACGTGGTGGCAATCTGTGATATCGACGCGGATGCCATCGCCGCGACTCAGAAAACGATTCAGAAGGCGGGTGCCTCGGATGCCGCCGTTTACACGGGAGATGAGTTCGCTTTTGAGAAATTACTCGAGCGAGACGACATCGACGGCGTCATAATTGCGACGCCCTGGCTGTGGCACACACGCATGTCGGTGGCTACCATGAAAGCAGGGAAATATGCTGGCGTGGAAGTTTCAGCTTCGAACACGATCGAAGAATGTTGGGATCTTGTAAATACGTACGAGGAAACGGGATCTCCGTGTATGATCCTGGAAAATGTGTGTTATCGCCGAGACGTGATGGCGATCCTGAATATGGTCAGGCGCGAGATGTTTGGTGAGTTACTACACATGGAATGTGGCTATCAGCACGATCTCCGGGCCGTCAAGTTCAATAATGGTTCTCAGCCTTATGGCGGGGGTGTCGAGTTTGGCGAGAACGCCTATTCAGAGGCCAAATGGAGGACAGATCACTCCGTTTATAGAAATGGCGACCTATATCCGACGCACGGAATCGGACCGATCGGTGTCTACGCTAACATCAATCGGGGCAATCGTTTCTTATCTCTGACATCAACGGCTTCAAAAGCTCGCGGATTACACAAGTACATTGTTGATCAGGCTGGAGAAGATCACCCGAATGCATCAGTCCGGTTTAAGCTTGGTGACGTAATCACAACCGTAATCGAGACCCAGATGGGCGAGTCTATTATTGTTAGCCATGACACGAATTCCCCCCGGCCGTACTCTCTGGGATTCAGAGTTCAGGGAACGGAAGGATTATGGATGGACCTCAATAAATCGATTTATCTGCAAGGGAAAAGCCCTGAGCATCAATGGGAGGATGCCGAAGAATATCTGAAACAGTACGATCATCCGCTCTGGAAAAAGTACGGAGAAACTGCGCAGGGTGCGGGGCACGGTGGCATGGACTTTTTTGTAGACCATGCGTTCGTGGAGTCTATCAAGAGGGGTGTTGATACTCCGCTTGACGCCTATGATGCGGCTGCCTGGAGCGCCATTACTCCGCTCTCAGAGAGATCGATATCGGAGGGTTCTGCGCCACAGCCATTTCCCGACTTTACGCGTGGGCGCTGGATGACAAGGAAACCTGTATTCGCGCTCGATGATGAGTTCTAGCGGGCAGCAAGAACGGCGGCTTCGATGTTGGAACTGAAAGATATTTTAAGCCAGACCGGCACCGTCCTGCTTGACGATGCGCTGGACGGATCCGGTTCACCCGGCAGCGGGGGCGCCCTTATTTTTCAGAACCCGATTCGAATTATTTCGTGTTCGTCACCGGACGATGTGCCGCAATGCCTGAGGGACGTTGACGACCAGGTTGCGGCAGGTTTTTATGTTTCAGGTTTTTTGTCATACGAATCCGCGTATGTGTATGGTGGGAAACACCTTGCCGAATTATCGCGAAAAGATTGGAGTGCCGAGCTCGGCCACCCGGTACTCTGGTTCGGTATCTACAGCGGCTACTCCAGAATTTCCGCGACCCAAATGGATGCCCTGTCCGGTGAGACGCCATCTGACCTGTTGCCTCCGGCTCTGAAAACCCGAGTGGACAGGATTTCGTTCGCAAAAGAAATTTCGAAAATTCATTCTCTTATTCGAGAAGGCGATTTATATCAACTCAACTACACGTTCCGTCTGGATGGAGAGTGGGCGGATCATCCGGCTGTCTTATTTGGCCTGATTCGGATGCGGCAACCCGTCGCGTACGGCGCATACATAAATCTGGGCAACGTTCAAATACTTTCCGCTTCCCCCGAAAAATTCTTCAGTCGGGACGGTCGCGCGATAACGGTTCGTCCCATGAAGGGGACTGCGCCACGAGGCAACACACGCGAAGTGGACTCGATGTATTCGCAGTGGCTTGAGTGTGATCAGAAAAACAGAGCCGAAAACTTGATGATTCTGGACCTTTTCAGGAGCGATTTATCTCGCATTTGTGAGCCGGCCAGTGTAAAGAGTGCCCCCGTATGTACCGTTGAGAAATATGAGACAGTTTTCCAGATGGTCTCCGGCGTTACCGGCGAGTTAGTGACCGGTGCGGGATATGAACAGATTTTTGAAGCGCTCTTTCCCAGCGGCTCGATCACAGGAGCTCCCAAAATCCGAGCTATGAGACGGATCGCAGAACTCGAAAAAGATACCCGTGGAATTTACTGTGGTGCGATCGGTTATATCGCTCCCGAAAACCGGGCATCCTTCAGCGTGGCAATTCGGACAACCACAGTGTACGCAAGTAAAAAAAGACAGTTAAATAAGAAGAAATATAACAATCAATTAGTGACTGGGACTGGTGGCGGGGTGGTATGGGATTCCACACCGAATGCCGAATATGATGAGGCTATTCTCAAAACACAATATTTGTCCCGAGCCGGCGATACAACTGCCTTAGAAAGCCTTAAGATAATAGAAAGCATATATATAGATAGTAATAACGATATAGGTATATTACCATATATACATAAAGATAACGCATTTAATATAAGCACACATATAAACAGACTTATTTCTAGCGCGAAAGCGCTTGGATATACAGCAGATGAAGGTCAGATACAGTCTGCAATTTCAGATGCTCTCGCGGCGCCCTGCCGGATCGGTCCAAAGAAAATGAGACTTTTGCTTGGCGAAGGCGGTGAACTGTCCATCTCATTCACAGACCTGGTAGAATCCAGTTTTGCGGAGCCCCGCCGAATCGGAATCGCTTCTGCACCCGTGCATTCCACAAATCCGTTCCTCTATCATAAAACGACTTTTCGACCCGATTTTGAGAGGGGCGAGCAGGAAGCAAAAACACGCGGCCTTGACGATGTTGTGTATATAAACGAAAAGGGTCAATTGACGGAGAGCACTATCTGTAATCTCTTCCTCCGGCATGGAGACGCGTGGCGCACCCCGCCGATTCATTGCGGACTGTTGCCGGGAATTGCGCGTGCCGCTGAGTTACAGTCCGACCGCAATCCTGTTGAGACAGAGCTGACAATAGATGATCTTCTTACCGTAGACGAAATTGTCCTGACGAACGCGGTCAGGGGAAGAATTAGAGCTGTGTTCATTCCCTGACAAAAACCACCAACCGCACGATATCCATGCGGTGTTTTGAACCGGACACCCTACTTTCTGACACCTTCTTTCAGTAGCCGTCTCCCGGATTCAATTTTCACTTCCGGATATACAGCACACTTCACCGGTTAATCCCAATCGTATATGATCCGCAAGATTTACCCGGTCCCGGAACGAATCAGAGAACGGGCCCACGTTTCAAGTTTTGAAGCCTATCAACGCGAATACGAGGAATCAATTACTGATTCAGAGTCCTATTGGAGAAATCAAGCCAGTCGAATTGATTGGTTTGAGCCGTTTCACACCGTAAAAAACGTTTCGTTCGCGAGTCGTAATGTGGATATCAACTGGTTCGAGGGAGGGAAAACGAATGCCTCATACAACTGCCTGGACAGGCATTTGGAATCACGCGGTGATCAGACAGCTCTGATCTTCGAACCCGACGATCCCGGCGACGGTGCACGCCATATCACGTACCGGGAATTGTTTACGGACGTGTGCCGTATGGCTAATGTTTTGAAGAAGAAAGGAGTTCAGAAGGGGGATGTGGTTACGGTTTATTTGCCGATGATTCCCGAAGCTGTGGCCACGATGTTAGCCTGCTGCCGAATTGGTGCCATTCATAGTGTTGTGTTTGCCGGTTTTTCGCCCGATGCGTTAGCGGACAGGATGCTCGACGGAAACTCCAAGCTTCTGGTGACCGCCGATGAGGGAGTCAGAGGTGGGAAAATCGTCGCCCTTAAAAAGAATGCAGACAAAGCATTAGAACGCTGCCCTGATGTGCACTCTGTGATCGTGGTCAGGCGCACCGGTGGAGATATTGAGTGGCAGAACGGTCGTGACTACTGGCATCACGATGAGATATCGCAGGCTTCATCCACCTGTACTTGGGAAGCAATGGATTCTGAAGCCCCCTTGTTTATTCTCTATACCAGTGGATCGACGGGTAAACCGAAGGGGTTGGTTCATACAACGGGTGGTTATCTGGTCTATGCGTCACTTACCCACGAGATCATCTTCGACTATCAGGACGGGGACGTGTATTGGTGCGCCGCTGATATCGGTTGGGTGACCGGGCATACGTACATCGTGTACGGGCCTCTACTGAATGGAGCAACACAGATATTTTTTGAAGGAATACCTACCTTTCCGAACGCATCAAGGTATTGGGATGTGATAGACAGGCACAAGGTTACGCAGTTCTACACGGCGCCTACTGCCATTCGGGCGCTTATGAGTAAAGGAGACGAATTTGTTGAACGGACGAACCGGTCCAGCCTCCTGATCCTGGGATCCGTAGGTGAACCCATCAATCCTGAAGCGTGGCGATGGTATCATGAAAAAGTCGGCGATTCTCGGTGTCCGATAGTGGATACGTGGTGGCAAACTGAAACGGGTGGCATTCTGATGACCCCACTTCCTGGTGCGACCCCACTGAAGCCAGGGGCAGCCACGTTTCCTTTTTTTGGCATTCAACCCCAAGTGTTGGATGAGCAGGGTGTGGTTCTGGAAGGAGAGTCTGAGGGTTTGCTTGTAATTACCGATTCATGGCCCGGACAGGCCCGAACGATTTTTGGCAACCATGAACGATTCGTAAAGACCTATTTCTCAAAATTCGAAGGGAAATATTTCACCGGAGACGGGTGCACCCGGGATGAAGATGGCTATTTCTGGATTACCGGCCGCGTTGACGACGTGATCAATATATCAGGGCACAGGATGGGTTCCGCGGAGGTAGAAAGCGCTTTGGTTGAACACGAAAATGTATCAGAGGCTGCAGTCGTCGGGTTTCCACACAACATTAAAGGCCAAGGTATTTATTGTTATGTGACATTGAACGACGGCGTCGAGTCAACGGAATCACTTCGTGCAGACCTGGTAGCGCAGGTACGGACGATAATCGGCCCGTTTGCTCAGCCCGACCATGTTCAATTCGCACCAGGACTTCCCAAAACGCGGAGCGGGAAAATCATGCGTCGGATCTTGCGAAAAATAGCTGCGAACGAATACAATGATCTCGGTGACACGTCTACGCTGGCGGATGAATCGGTGGTGCGGGATCTCATTGACAATCGACGTAATCGACCTGATCAGGAGCTTCAAAATACGTAGTTTCAAATAACTGATAAGAATTCCGTTACGCGAGGAACGGGAAACACTTTGCATGAACCATGTTGCGTCATGGATGTGTAAGGGCGATCATAAATTATTTTTTGACAGCATGAGCGATTCGTTCAATCTCGATCAATACGGTATCACGGTAGAATCTGTGGTCCGCAATGCTTCTCCGGCACGACTATATGAAGAAGCTATTTATCATGATGAAGGCACCGCGATTTCAAATACCGGCGCAATCATGCTTCGAAGTGGTGACAAAACAGGACGTAGCCCGAAAGATAAACGAGTTGTAAAGTCGCCTGAGAGTGAGCAGGATGTCTGGTGGGGAGATATCAACATCCCGATGGACATCGCGAATTTCATGACCAACAAAGAGCGGGCGATCGACTATTTCAATACGGTCGATCAGATTTACGTGTTCGATGGTTTTGCAGGCTGGGATCCGAAATATCGAATCAAAATTCGGATTATTTGTACCCGACCGTATCACGCGTTGTTCATGCACAACATGTTAATACGACCTACGACCGATGAGTTGGATTCGTTCGGAGAGCCTGATTACGTTGTGTTTAACGCCGGTAAATTTCCAGCCAATCAGCACACCCTGCAAGTTTCTTCCAAGACGACCGTTGATCTCAGTTTCGAAGAAAAAGAATTTGTGATTCTGGGTACGGAATACGCCGGCGAGATGAAAAAAGCCGTTTTCACGGTGATGAATTACATCATGCCGAAACAGGGTGTTCTTTCCATGCACTGTAGTGCCAATGAAAGCAGCGACGAGAATGTCACTCTATTTTTCGGGCTTTCAGGGACTGGTAAAACCACGTTATCGGCGGATCCGAACCGCTCTCTCATCGGAGACGATGAACATTGCTGGAGTGATGACGGAATTTTCAATATAGAGGGCGGCTGTTACGCGAAAGCGATTGGTCTGTCAAAGGATAAAGAGCCGGAAATTTTCGGTGCAATCCGTTATGGAGCGGTCCTGGAAAATGTGGTGTACGACGAAAATACGCGGGTTGTGGATTACGATGACGTGTCGATTACGCAGAATACTCGTGCGGCGTATCCACTGGAGCACATTGACAACGCTAAAATTCCAGCAATTGGGGGACATCCGACGAATATCATATTCCTAACGTACGACGCGTTTGGCGTATTACCACCGGTGAGCAAATTGTCTCCTTCCCAGGCGATGTATCATTTTATGAGTGGATATACAGCGAAAGTTGCAGGGACTGAGATGGGTGTCACAGAACCGGAAGCCACGTTTTCGGCATGTTTCGGGGCGGCCTTCATGGTCTGGCATCCTTCCAAATACGCAGAGATGTTGGCAAAAAAAATGCAGCATCACGAGGCAAATGCGTGGCTGATCAACACCGGTCTTACCGGTGGTGCCTATGGAACGGGCTCGCGAATGAAACTGGCATACACGCGTGCAATCATCGATGCGATACACGATGGATCGCTGCAGTGCGTGCCCACGGTTACGGACCCGATATTCGGCCTTGAAGTCCCGACGAGTTGTAACGGAGTCCCGTCAGAAATTCTGATTCCTCGAGATACGTGGTCAGATGCGACGGCTTACGATTTGACAGCCCGGAAACTGGCTAATCTGTTCAAAGAAAATTTCAGGCAGTTCGAAGATGGCTGCAGAGCAGAAGTTCTGGAAGTAGCGTCCTCGCTTTAAAACGAGGCGCCGGATCTGGCGCAAGCGCGCCGATTAATTCTTTTTGCGGAGGTGTTTCAACGCGAGTCGAAGTGCGCCCGATTCAGGTGAACCCAGCGCCTCAGCTCTTTTCCAGTTCGGAAAGCATTTTTCCATCTCCGTAGTAAATCGAGCTCTAAATCCAGCGTGTGAAGCGAGCCCACCCATCAATGTATACGATAGATGCTCGATACTTCCGGCACGTAATTGTCCGCTGCAGTATTCGATCTGAACGATGAATTCTCGGATACCAGATTGTACGATAGAGGCGGCTAACACATCCCCCTTGTCAAATGCATCCAGGACGGTTCGAGCGAGCTCGGACGGTTTTTCAGGACCATCACTCGAATCAGAACCGTCAGCTGAACTTCTGCCGTATACACACGAAAGAACTTTCCCCCGGGTGTCCAGGTGATGGTCTCGGATAATTCTGGCGAGCAGACTGTCTTTCTCAGTCTCCTGAAGATTGAAGCCGTTCGCGGTCAGCGCCCTGATGGCGTCCAGTCCCAGTTGCATTGCACTTGCCGGATCCCCGATTCTTGGACCCCACCCTCCTGAATGATGATACTCGCCGGCTTCGTCTCGGACGCATACGTTGGATCCTGTTCCCGTAATACACAACATTCCGGGTTCGTCGTGAAACGCGCCCTCGAGAGCAATCACGGTATCAGGCAATACTTGAAAGGTGAAACCATCGAGTCTGGCGGTTAAATCATCCTGCAGCAAGGACCGATAACTTGCGACGCCAGCGCCAGCTGCACCTATACAGATATGCTTGCGGGTCGGTCGGTTTGAGCCTGTTAATTTCTGCACCTGCTCCCGGACAATCGAGACAATCAGATCGCTTACAGCGGTGATTCCCGAGGTAATTAAGTTCTTACCGTCATATCCAAACTCGGAAAGAATGTTACCATTTTGATCGGCGCATAATCCTGCCGATTTGGTCCCCCCGATATCAAGTGCTACAACAAGTGCGTCCATCAAGCTAATTTCTTTCAGGTATTAGAGTTGTTGACCAAGTCTTTTCTGTACTGGTGTTCGCGGTATTGCCCGATTGACCAGTTCCAATCCCGCCGACGGTAGAATACAGTGACAACCGGTCGACGGATCTGTTTTCTGCCAGAAAACGCCCGAGGAATTGAGTGTACGAAACTGCCTCGTGCGAAAATTCAAATACTGACCCCAGTTCAACACCAAATCGTCCGTTCCACACAGCACTTGACCTGAACTGGCGTTTACTCAAATCCGGGCCCCAGGAAAAAGATGTCGGATGACCATGGCCAGCCACTCTCACAGGTGTGAAATCACGGACGAACTGTTCGACATGTCGAGGTGGATTATCGCTTCGAACACCATCTCCCGGGAAATATAACCAGCGATTCTGCACAGATTCCCATCGCCACGAGCGCATATCGGTACCGTATTGCCCCGACAGAGTATCCAGAGCCGCCTGAAGACCGTCCACAGCATTTTCTGTGGTCAGCGAATCGTACGGGTGAACACTGTAAAATTGGCTTATCGTGGCGATTAAAGATGCTGCGATAGATGCACGGTCAAATACTTGGTCCCACGCGCGGATATAGTCGATGGCCTCTTTGATGCGAACGTTTATTATTCGAGCATCTTCGATTTTAGCGACAAGTGAATCGGTAAAACTGACGAACGCATCGCTTTGTGAATCTAAAAACAGGTTTGCCGGCTCGACTAATTTGTCTTCGCGAGACCGGAGCAGGTCATTCAAAAAAGTGCGATTCTGAGATTCGGTCAAAAGTATTACCCCGTTGAAGTCGATCATCTTCAATTCAGACGCTGGTCCTGACCACCTAAACGAGAGACCGTCACCCGGAATCTGAATACCGCTCATGGAGAATGACGTGTTATCCGGCAACTGGTCATTAAACGTCTTATACCATTGTGGTGCATTAGAATTTATGCGAAAACCCGGCCACTCGAGAACTGCTGAGCGAGCGACCACGGAGTCAGCGCCTGAAGCTGTTTCCCGGTGTTGATCCATGATCGTCAGCACAAGTCGGCCGTCCGATAAAAAAGGTATTTTGACGAGTTCTTCCCGATTTCGGGAAGTCGTTATCCTGTCAAAGGTGATGTGAATCGAATCAGAGGGTGAGGAAAAATGAACAGAAACACGTGACTGGTTAAGGTCAGCCCAGGCACCGGCCACGTTGCGGCCTGCGGGAATAAACAAGGTGCCCGGAAGAGAAATACCTTCAAGGCGCGGTCGCCCATCAATGTCGATAGCAAACGGCTGGAAGACCGGCACACCAGTATCTCCGGTCACATATCTGAACAACAGGTTCTTACCGGAATCGTTGTTCTCGACGGCCGCTACGATGTTTTCCTGAAAACCAAAAACGTGCAATCTGGACCGCAGTGATCTGTCTGCGGCAGCCTCTTCACTGACTTCCCAGGCAGCGAGAGCAAGGGAATCAGGGTCCGGCACAGTCTCGAAGGAAGCCCCCAACCATCCCCATAAACGTTCGACGGAAAGGCTATGCCACGCTTCCCATGGTTCGGGATCTATTTCCATCAATACAAGGGGTGCTGAGGCTCTGACCTGGTCAAGCTTCAGACCCGCATTGATACCCCTGGCGTAGGTATTAAGAAGGCCGGCAACATCCGGCTGCAACTCGTCAAACGCCCGCCTTGCGTATTCTGCCAACCGTAACTTGCGGGCCAGTTTGTCTTCTGGAAGAGCAACGGATGTGAACCACTCCGAAAGGCGCCCCAGCGCCGCCTGCCGCATCAGAAGGATTTCCCAGGAATGATTAACAGCGTGGCTGAATCCAAGACTGAACGCCGCATCTTCGAGGGTAGCGGCATTAATTCGGACCGTTCCGGTTTCTGAGAATCGTACGTATGACACAGTTGAAAGCCCCTGTACGACAACAGAATCAGGAGGCTTGGTGCTGATGCCAAAAGTCAGGTAGATCAGTACGGAAACGATAGCGGCAACGCCAACCAGAATACCGAGCACGATAGAAAAAACACGCATCAGAAAAACCGCTCTATCT
>SMXK01000024.1 GCA_004356265.1 Bacteroidota bacterium | reverse complement strand
CGCTCCAAGCCCAATCTCTGCAATCTTCGGTGCGACCGAGGTCGTCGGAAGATCGGCAGTCGGCGACGGACACAACTACGGACACTATCCAAGAATCAGCGGACGCGGACACCACGGGTGAACCGTCTCTCGAATCTGGAGAAAGAGTTCCCATCGATATTCGGGGGGCGGCAGATCATCAGAATCGTAACGAATACGATCTGAGTCTTGCTGAAGGCGGGGGTCTTCATAATAGTATCAAGTCTCATCCGGTTCTGTCAAGGTATTCGAAGCGGCTGGAAGCACTGAACGAACTTTCTGTTTCTACCCTCAAGGGCATCAATCAGGAAATCATTGTTTCTATGGCACTGACCCATCTGGCAGAATTAATAACATTCGATTTTGCACGCGTGATCGAGTACGATGTATGGAAGGGTGAGGGGCGGCCGCTGGGTATCCATACGGATTCCGACTTGAAAATACTCGACTATACCCATAAGCCGATTACGTATTTCAGAGGCGACGAAAATGTGGATCGGTTCCAGCGATACGTTTCGGATCTGGAATCATTGCCGAACCCGTCAGAACTGGATCGGGACTTACTGAGTGCCGGACTCAGAAGCTATTTTCGCCAGGCCCTGCAGCTTGGGAACGAAGTCATCGGTACTCTGACTGTAGCGTCGAGGCAGAAAGATGCGTTTACGCTTGAAGAAATGAAGATTGCGAGAGATATCGTTGACCTTATTTCGCTGGCGGTGAGCCAGAGCAGGAATAACTCAGAGCGGGACCGGTACGAAGCTGAGCTCATTTCAGCAAAGAATCGTGCCGAAGAGATGGCTCGCGTAAAAACGGCTTTCCTGTCCAATATGAGCCATGAGGTACGTACGCCTCTGTCAGGAATTATAGGATTTGCTCAAATAATGCGATCCGAACTGGAAGGGGAAATGGGTGAATTCGCGTCGCTGATTTACGACGGTGGAACGCGTCTCCTTGAAACGATTAACTCAGTCCTTGATTTCGCCAAGCTGGAAGCAGGACAACTCTCTATGGTGGCTACGCCTACAGATGTAAATGAGACGATCAGGGAGACCATAAAATTATTGACTGGTCTTGCAGAGAAGAAGAATCTGCCGATTACACAAGATTTATTGGACGGCCCGCTTTATTGCACGTTGGACAGGTCCAGCCTCGAGAGAATCCTGAATAATCTTATCGGAAACGCAATAAAATTTACTGAGGAAGGATACATCGAGGTAAGTACGGAACTAACAGGGGAGTTCGGCCGGATCGTAATTTCTGACACCGGTCCCGGAATATCTGAAGAATTCATGCCCGACCTGTTTAACGAATTCTATCAGGAAGAAATGGGGAACGATCGGAAACACGGAGGATCTGGTCTCGGACTTGCGATTACCCGTCGCCTGGTAGATAAGATGGGAGGATGGATCGAAGTAGATAACAGAGAAATTCGAGGAACCACTTTCGCGATAACGTTTCCGATCACTTCGATGGAAGAATCGGGAATCAACAACGGGAAAGTCAACAGTGTACTGGTCGTATCTGGCTCAGACACGATCAATCATCTCGATTATGCTGCTCTTCAGCATGACATGGATGTGCAGACCGTACCGGATCTCAAAGTAGCCGTTCAGCATGCACGCCACCGCCGATTCGACATGGTTGTTGTGAAGATGGACCACCAGGATACTGAGATTGAGATGGAACGGGTGCGGGCTGTTCGGGAAATTCCTGAGTACGATAAGGTCCCGTTCATAGCTCTTTCGGACGAGCCGTTCTCGGAAATGGAACAGCGAATGTTGGCCAGGGAATTTGATGGGTTCAGCCAATCAGCCGAAGGATTAGCAGGATATCTTTTTCGTCTTCAGGAACGAAACCAGCAGATTTCTGAGTCTGAGGCTGAGGCTGCATCTGCATCCGATGCGGGCGCAAAGCAACAATCCGATGATGTCCAAGATCATTTTCCACTCTGGGAAGACGAATCCTGAAATACTGGAACGGGAGACGATCGTAGCCAACCCTCTTTCAACACTCCCCACAAACCGATACATACGGCCTCGGCGGCATCGTGCCTGAGTGACGTTGGGCGCTTGGCCTCCGACCATACAATAATTTTTCGTGCCAACCGATCTGCGTGTCGTTTGGCATCAATTCCGGTTTGTTGCTCGCGAGGCAGTAACATTTTTCGTCGCCACACCTCAGCGCTGAGCTGATGAACCTTCATATTGCGTCGGCGCGCCTCAGTTATCCATGGAGGCGCAAGGTCTCCACCTCCTTCGATTACAATAACGCTCGGCGATCCAGCTTCATTCAGTACGGACACGACCGCCTTTTTCAGCCGGGCCCGCGTTCCGAAATTCCTTGATCGATACCAGACCAGCCGGCCATCTTGTCCGAAAAGACACAATCCTGTCCGTAAGCCCAGGTCAACCGCCAGAAGAGTTTCAGACACCGAATTGCTCGAGATGGTGATTAAGATGTTTAAAATACATCCAACCCCACTCGTCGTCGGTTAACGGTCCGAATAAGGGATGGCCATCAGCCCGGGCACCATTCGCCCTGATCGACTCCATAGCAGCGACCAGCCTTGACTTTTCCCTTTCAAAATCGGCCGGAGTCGTAACAACAAATTGTGGATGCGTCCTGGAATTGTGCGGATAAGGTTTGTCACTGAGAAGCATTTTCTTGATCATTCCCTTGAAAAGCCGGGCAATAAAATTCGTACCCTCGAGATCTTTTCCGTTTCCGATCTCCTGGACGGCAGCAGAGTGAGCAAGCATCTGCCCAATGGTCATTTTGCCCCACTTGGGAGTAGAATCGGCAGACAGTTTATCCAACCGGGCCACAATCTCAGCATAGGCCGCGTCGTCAAAAAGGGATCGTTTTTCCATAATGTTTTTTCCAAATGCCTCAAATAGCCGAATAGCAGATGATCCACAAATAATCGGGCCCGCGCCAATTTAGTCTGACCGATGTCGGGATGCTTCTTTCGAAAGAACATCCTCATCCTGTTCTCGCCATTTGAATCGGTCAAGCCACTCGTTAGGGATTCGTTCTACTGAGTCTGCAATCAGGCGGCCAAGAATGGGTGCAAACTTAAACCCGTGGCCACTCCCTCCCGAAGCCACCGATAACCCGGGCCGTTCCGGATGATTATCAATCAGGAAATCTCCACTCTCGGTATCGCAATACAAACAGAGCCGACGATAAACGATGCGTGCATCTGCGATTGAAGGAAACGCCATCGTTAAAAAAGCTCTCAGACCTTCTTCATCGGTCTGCTGAACGAGGCGTTCGGGGGCATCGGCATTAATCAATACTCCATTGCTGTGCCTCCCTATTTTTAAGATGCCTTCGGTAGGGTGAACCGGAAACCCGTACCAGCCACTTCGGGCGATATCGGCCATATACGTTGCAAAATGGGGCGGAGAAAACCACGGCTTGTCTGATACATCCAGGTGGAATACAGGGTGCCCGGTTGAAAATAGGATGTTTTTTAATTCAGGTAGAAAATCAGGTGTCCAGGCACCAGCTGCGATCAACGTGTGATTGGCTACCAGATTCAGCCCTGATCGGGTAGTGCCACCGGTGACTGCCATCCCGCTGAAAGTGAGATGCTCCAACTTGGAATCAATTCTCCGGATTGAAAGCTGGTTGACTTGTTCGAATAGATGCGTCATCAATTTTCCGCTTTCGACATAGCCGCCAACCGGGTTGAAAGTACCGTCTACGAACGAATCATGATTCCAGGCTGGAAATCTTCGGGCGATATCATCTTTTGACAGGCGTTCAACATCTACCCCCATTTGTCGCAACGTTTTATAACAATCGTATTCAAAACCTCCCTGGGACATCTCTTCGATGGTGAAGCAACAGATCCCGGTCTCGTGAAACAGGTTTTTGTCCATGGCTTTGTTCCACGTGCGAAACCCGTCTATTGACTTGAGCGCCATCTCGATATACTGACGATCACTCCCGTATTCGGCGCGCACAACCTTGCTGATGTCGGTAGAGGCGGCGAGCGGGTGCGGGTGAAAGACCTCGTCAAGAAGTATTACTTGGTACCCACGGGACGCGAACTCGATGGCGGCGGTAGTCCCAAAAATGCCCGCACCAACAATAAGAATATCTGTTTGTTCAGCCACGCTCGGATGTGCGATTATTGTTCGACAAATCCCAGTTCTTTACGAAGGTCGTTCGATGGTCGCCATTCCAGAATAGCAGGGTAACCGGAGCCCAAGAATCCGAAGCCATTGTCGACATTGGAAAACGTACCTGGTACCGAGAATACATGTGGATCGAATACGCCTCCAGGCGGTGTCCAATCTTCGTCGGTTACAACAACCCGCATATCCATTCTGTCCAATATAACATCTTGAATACCGTCGAAGATGGCCCTCCGAAAAATAATCAGTGTATCGTCGTAGATTTGAATGACGACCTTTTTACCCTCGCTGACATCTTCCTGGGCAATGTTATAATCGTAATCGAAGCGTCCCACGTTGGTATAATAACGAACTCGAATATTGATCAGGTTGGGGGCATCGTGCCACAAAATCGGTTGAGTGACCAGACCCCCGTTCACCTCGTAAGGAAGGACTTCTCCCACAGATTCCGGCGGGACGGTTGTAGTGGCACTGGCGACTGCTGCGCCGGGTCTCTCGACCTCGATGCGGAAGCGATGTCCATGTTCGGGCTTGAATGGAGCCCAGAATACGTGTCCGAATTTGCCGTCTGGAAAAGAAACCACGGAGTCCTGCCATTCGACAGATTTACCTGTATCGAGGTCCGTTGATCTAACAGTTGCGTCAATCGGGTCCGGCTTGATCGGTGTCAGAATTTCGTCGATCTGATAAACCCGAACCGCCTGAATGTCCTCGAGGGGGTTTATTATACCATAGAGGGTGAAGGCGTTGTCTGATAACTTAACTGCCGTCAGATCATCCTCACACCCGGTCGCGGATACGAGTATCAACAGCCACAGCATGACCGGTAGCTGATATGTTTGAATTCTATTTCTCATTGGAACGCCACCTTCATACCGATCGAAGGCACGAGGGGTAACTGGTCAGTACGCTGTTGGGTAAATATATCTACATAGAAAATATTTCTACGGTCATACACGTTTAGCACGCTTGCTTGCAAAGTGATTGCCGCTCCTTTTACGTAGAACGAATAATCGGCGCTCACGTCAAGGCGGTGATACGCAGGTAACTCGCCGTTGAATGGTTTTTCGTAAATCACACGCCGGAATCCCGGTTGTTCGAACAAGTTTACTACATCATCAAGCAGCACGAGTCCATCAAAACCCTGAGCCCGGGTGTACGGAAGCCCAGATCCAAACTGCCAGCGGGCGGTCAGATTTACACCCTCAAAACGCGTCCCGAGAAGAACGTTAACCTGATGCCGCCGATCGTGCGCCGGCCGGAACGGGAATGTATTAGAACCAAACCAGAGTTCAAGTGATGCCTGCTGAGCTTCGTACTCGACCCAGGAAAGTCCGTAAGTCAGATGGCCGTAGACATGCCGTTTCTGAATTTCGAACCGAAGGTCAATTCCGTGGGCATTTCCGTCCGCAGTTTGAAGCCGCGTGGTAAGCTGTGGAAACCCCGTCCATTCGGCGATAAATAAATTGGAATACCATTTCTGATAAACCTCTGCGGATATAGAAATTTCGGGTGTGGGTCGGTGACCGTACCCCAGAATCAGATGGATTGAGGATGGCACCTTTCCCGTGTTCGGGATGGCTGTCCACGCGGTAAAAATACTGGTGGCGTCGCGGCGATCTGTCACACCCACGATCTCCTGGTGGTAAATCCCGGCCGCGCCGCTGAAGGTACTTTTTCGTCTTTCATACACCACCCTGAGTCTTGGCTCGATATAAGTATTTCTCTTGCTCGGAAATGCGTGAATCCTGAGGCTCGGTGACAGCGTCAGGCCTGGGGAGGGTTTAAAATCAGGCTCAACATAAATGCCAACTTCAGTCAAATATTCTGTCTTCGATTCGACATTCTGATACAATCCATCCAGTTCGGTGGAAAGTTTCAGCGTGCGAGCAAACAGTCCCCAGCGGACATCCGCGGCGCCGCCGTAAAACGTCATGTCAGCGGCCGTATTGAATTGCGATGTCAGCGAAGATCGGGTGGGATCAAGTTCAGGCCCCAGTTTGCTCTCAAGGCGCGAATAGGAAAAAGTGAAATCTGCCAGAACGGCTGTATTCCCTGGTAGAACAACCCAACGCGCACCGACAGCTTGATTCTTCCAGCTCACCTCTGCCAGCGGCGTGAGGGTTATATCATTCTCCTGAGTGCCCTTGTCACTCGTCTGTATGAACGAGACTGAAACGCGACTGTTATCATTTATTTCTCCATATAACTTGCCGAAGAAGTCGCTGAATTCATACGGGATGGGTTGGTCAACGAGCCTGGCAGCTCCATGCTGAATAACCGATTTTCGGTACGATGCCAGAAATGAAAATTGGTGATTCCGGTCGATCGGTCCTTCGACTGTGGCACTGGCAAGAAATGTCGACAGACTGGCAGATCCGGAAAACCTGTTCAGATTGCCGTTGCGGGATTTAACATCGATTACTGACGAAATACGCCCCCCGTATTTGGCCCCGAATCCTCCGGCATATACGTCCACCGAATTCAGAATCTCTGTTGGGAAGGCAGAAAAGAAACCGAGTATGTGGAACGGTTGATAAATAACCATTCCATCAAGCAGCACCAGGTTCTGCCAGGGTTCTCCCCCACGAATGAAGAATTGCCCCCCCTGATCTCCAATCGTAACGAATCCCGGAAGAGCGCTTAAATATGACGCCAGGTCTCCATTAATGTCCGGACTTGGAATCATTTCGATATCTGCAGGTAGGATGGTCTGGAGTCCGGCTGTGATGGATGCCGCACCGGTTCTGCCTTCTGCGTCGACCGTTATTTCTCCAACTTCCCGTCTATGACTTTCAAGTGCCGCGGACAAGGACGTAATACGCACCGCGGTGATATATAATGTATCGACGAAGGATTTATACCCGACATATGACGCTTCGAAGATGTACATCCCTGCTGCGAGCTGGCCGATCGCATAAAATCCGTCCGTATTTGCGACCGTTCCCAAAACGGTTCCCGTACTGTCCGTCAGGCTGACATTGGCGTTCGGAAGAGACTGGCCTGAATCGAGATCCGTAATAAACCCTCGAATCGTCCCGTTCTGCGCTCTGACTTCGATCGACGTGTACGCTCCGAGGAAAAGGAGTGCTACAAGCGTTGACAAAAATGTGACGAGACAGGTCTGTCGCAAAGCTAACGATCTATGTAGAAAATGGAATCCCGACACTACGACAACCTGATTGGCAAAGAAAGGTCAATGCCACTGCTTATTTTTCAACAGCAAATGAGGATATAGTCTCCTTCAGAGCCTTAAAATCGATGGGTTTGGAGACGTATCCGTCACAAGAGAGGGCCTCTGCCCTTCCTCGATATTCTTCGTTATCGTACGCAGTCATCATACAGACTGGTACCGGAGGCGGATTCTTTTTTATTTTTGAGAGTAATTCGAGACCTGTCATGCCTGGCATGTTGATGTCCGAGAGCACCAACACGATATCGGTGCGGTCTTCTCCAGCGAGTGTCGCGAGCGCTTCCTCTCCAGAAAACGCAAACAGCAACTCGAGTTCCGAATTTGCTGTTTCTTTTCGAAATCTCATTCTGAAAAGGGGCTCCATGTCCCTTTCGTCGTCAACGACAAGAATTTTCATCATTTTCTTTCTGAGTGATTCACCGTTACACGGGAGAGAGTATTAAATCGTTACAATCTGTGGGCTTGTAATCTGTAGGCTTGTGATATGCAGGCGCAGATGATTATATAGGACAAGGGAAATCTTTTAACGAGGCATTTCAACTGCGGATCCGACTCAATAACATGAACCGGGAAGTAACAGATATAAGTGTACTGATTCAGGCCGCTCGCGCAGGCGACAGCTCAGCGGTGGACCGCCTGTTTCCACTCGTTTATGACGAACTCAGGCAGCAGGCTCGCCGGAATCTGGGTGGAATGAACCGCCACGGAACCATGAATACAACGGCGAT
>SMXK01000023.1 GCA_004356265.1 Bacteroidota bacterium | reverse complement strand
TTGCTGGTGATGTCGCCGCCACTGAATGACACCTCGATTTTCGACGCGAAAAGCCTGGAAATTCAAGCACGTTCTGGGTACAGTTTGGATCGGGCAATTCCTCTTCCTAATTCTTTCTAAGCAACTGAATTATAAAGGAAATACGGGGTCTTGCCCTTCTCTTTTTCTATCTTTGGTGAAATATCCGGGCTAGGCAGTTGCAGGCAGAACTTCCCAGCTACTCTTAATTGGCACAAGGAGAGAACGCGCCGCGTGTCGTACTGCGGTTGTGAGAGGTAAGGGAATGAACGTCCTGATAGTTGACGACAGTACCACGATGCGAATGTTGGTCAAAAGGATATTGCGTATGGCGGGTTTCACGGGTTTGAAGCTCGTGGAGGCTGACAACGGAATCGAAGCGCTCGAGGTTGTTGCCAGTGAATCGCCGAATCTGGTGCTTTCCGATTGGAACATGCCTGAAATGAATGGACTGGAGTTTCTGACCGAACTGCGCGAGTCGGGTAACGATGTGAAGTTTGGTTTTGTTACTACCGAATCTACCTCGGAGATGCGATTGAAGGCCAAGGATGCAGGCGCGCAGTTTCTGATTGCCAAACCGTTTACGCCGGAATCCTTCGAACAAGCTCTGCGGCCGGTATTGGGGTAGGCACTTGGAATATTTGCTACCCAACGAAAAGAGGCTGAACTAGATCGTTCCCATGTTGTTCATCGGAGGCTGTGACATCGTTGAGGCAGGTGACCTCGCCGAAACGGAAAAACACTATGCTGCCCTCTACGTCGATGACGACGATGATCTCGCGGCACTCTGTTACTGTGATACTGAATTTGCTTTCGGAGTCGGTGGCGTACTTTCGATGTTCCCCGTCGATCTTGTCAACGAGGAAAAAAAATCTGGCGAACTGACCGACATCATACAAGGCAATCTCTATGAAGTGATGAACATCCTGTCGAGTCAGTTCATAGACGAAACGACTTCGTACCTGAGGTTGAGCGAATTGAAGAAAGCCGATGATATGGACGGCGTTGACATCGGTCCGAATACGGCGACCTTCGATGTGGAGGATATGAAGGGCTACGGCCACGGTCGGTTGGGATTCTGTATCCTGGATTAGCTCCAGCGAACGCTTGAGTCACGCGCCAGTCATTCAGATTCGCGCATTGCCCTTGATAATGGGATGGCCTGATTTACAATGCGTGGTCTTCTTCGCTGCGTCTTTTTGAGATGCGGGAATAGCTCAGCTGGTAGAGCACCACGTTGCCAACGTGGATGTCGCGAGTTCGAATCTCGTTTCCCGCTCCAATCAAATCAACAACTTAGCGGAAAATCAACATACCAGAACCCGCTCGTAGTGTTCCTTGTAGTGTAAGGAACCAACCATGTCTAAACCAACCAATAACAGCGCACCCGCGCAAAGCCAACTATCTGAGCAGCCTATCGCTCTCGGCAGTTTGTGTAGGCTGTATTCCCCACGGATTGAGTTGTGCAGTTTATCGTTGAGGGTTTTTTTCCCCGTTATAGCTCGATGGTTCTGCCAGCGAATAAATTAATCTAGATATTTATATATTCGGCGGCTTGTAAGGCGTAGGAGAACCCGGTTTACGCCGAGTTTTTCTATGGGGTCCGCGTGTATGCGTCCAAGAAAAAAACGATAGCCAAAAACGCCAGGATTCCGATGAAGTAAAGTACGCTCTTTTTTGAGACAGACGAAAAATCTGTTTCGAGGAGTTCCCCAATTTTTGTCGGGTCACCTACAGGGGGGTCATTTTTATGTTGCCGTCAGGGAGTCAGTTTTGCAGTGCCCGATCCGTTGATATAAGGCGCGGCGGTAGTTTGATGAGTGACTAATACCATGTTCTCCGTAGTTGCGGTGTCTTCAGTAAGTTCAACGAATACCAGAGCCGATATATGGTGGCGGGTCTGTGTACCCGATTCATCGAGCCACATCTAACATGGGTTTGCTCAACGTCTCCGCGAACGAGGAGAACCCGAGGTTGAAGCTCATGCTGATTCTCTGTTCACGGCACAGACGGTGTCATCGTTCGGTACGTTCCTTGAATTTGGCTGCTTCGTCAGATCCGGCGGTTGCGTCACCCTCGCTATAGGAGTGAGCACCAGCTCCGGCCAGTTTTCCACCTTCAACGATCAGATATTCTTCCCGAATTGGTTTGTCATCGAACCAACATTCCAAAATCTCCCGAACCCCTGCTGCATAGCGAGCTTGTGCTGCAAGTGAGGTTCCAGACGTATGCGGTGTCATTCCATGGTTTGGCATCGATCTCCACGGGTGATCCTTTGGTGCCGGCTGCGGAAACCAGACGTCGCCTGCGTAACCAGCCAATTGACCACTCCGGAGTGCCTTTGCGATCGCGTTGCGGTCGCAAATTTTCCCTCGCGCGGTGTTAATGAGATAAGCCCCACGCTTCATCCTGTTGATCATCTCATCGTCAAACAGATTTTCCGTCTCAGGATGAAGCGGGCAATTGATCGTCACAACGTCACAGACCTCAACCATGGACTCGACGCTATCATGAACTGTCACCCCAAGTTCTCTCGCCACTTGCTCTGGTAGAACGTGTCTATCGTAGTAGTGAAGTTTTACATCGAAAGGTTTCATACGTTTCAAAACCGCCAACCCAATTCGACCTGCAGCAACCGTACCAACATGCATGCCTTCGACATCGTAGGATCTGGATACGCAATCGGCGATATTCCATCCACCTTTCAAAACCCAGTCGTGCGATGGAATGTAGTTTCTAACGAGCGCCAAGATCATCATGACGACATGCTCAGCCACACTGATGCTGTTGCAATAGGTAACCTCGGTCACAGTAATGTCGTTTGCAATCGCTGCCTGCAGATCTACATGGTCTGAACCAATTCCTGCCGTAATCGCCAGCTTCAAATTGGGCGCCTTGGCCACTATGTCCGAAGTTATGTAAGCTGGCCAAAACGGTTGTGAAATGACTACGTCGGCATCAACGATTTCTCTTTGCAAAACAGAATCCGGGCCATCTTTGTCAGAGGTAACAACAAATGTATGACCGTGATCTTCTATAAATTTTCGCAGACCAAGTTCACCGGAGACACTTCCAAGAAGATCCCCGGGGGTAAAATCTATTGCGCTCGGGGACGGCAACGTCTGCCCATCGGGATAACGACCTAATTCAGGAATACCATCACGCGCATATTCTGGAGGATATCCATCCACGGGATCGTCATATAGGACACAGACAACCTTCAGTTTTTCTTTACTCATGATTTATTCACCCAATAAATTCAGCTTGTGTTGTTAATGGAGTTCAAGAGCACTTCTCTACTCTTTGAACAGTTTCGCGATCCCCCCAACGGGACTGCAATTGTACGTCTCGACCAATGGCCACACCCCTGATTTATCTCAGCTGTCGAAGCTGGCGAATATGTCGGTTAGCGTTATCTTCTGGGTTCTGGCTAAGCATATGAAGCCGACTCTCGCCAAGCAGGACGACCACAACGCTCCGTTACCCGATCTCCACCATTTCGAAGTCCGACTTCGGCGTGCCACACTCGGGACAGATCCACTCGTCAGGAACGTCCTCCCACCGTGTCCCCGGCGGAACGTTGTCATCTGGCCAGCCCTCGGCCTCGTCATAAATGAACCCACAGGTCATGCACTGCCACTTACGCATATCATGCCTCTCGTCACGAAAGGTGCCCGGCACCACAATTTGGCTTGGGGTCTGAGCGGAGTAGAGCCCAATCGCAGAGAATGAAATCCTCTACTAAATACTCGGGTATTCGTAGCCAAGCAACCCCTGTTTTGATCGAATCCCTCGACGCTTAGATTTCGATGATTTTGAAGCGTATCGATCGCTTCCAATCGGCGAACTCTCACCCAATGTTCCCCACCCCAATTGACGTGTTAAAGTGCAACCAGGTATCCCTGAAAGGGAATTGCCGGCCATGACAGATATCAAAAAGGCGATGCTGGACCCGACGAAGGTGTTTACGGATCCGAGCGAAGTAGTTGCTGACCTCGAGCTGACCCGCAATCAGAAAATCGAGATTCTGCGCCGTTGGGAATTTGACGCTCATGGATTGGAGGTAGCAGAGGAGGAGGCGGGAATGTCCCTACTCCACCCAGACATGTTCGATCGCATTGTGAAGGCTTTGCACGCACTCGGAGCGGAACGCGACACCGAACACACACCCCCCACCAAATAGCTGGTTGTTTCACGACGTCACGCGCTTAGAGATCTCGACCTAACCGAATCTCGTATCCAAATCTGTGGAGTGCATGAACAAAGAAGACGCACGTCACATCGAAGTGTTGGAAGCACTAAGCGATAGTCTCGGCGAGTTCGACGATGAAGAGGAGGAGTACCACCTACGGAAGAATCGCGAATTCTTGCAGCGCGAAAGAAGCCAGTTGAGACGAGAGCGTTGACTGCTGTGGGCACGTTTCAGTCGTAAAACTGCCGATTCTAAGGGTCCGCTCTGGAGGAGGTCTCCAGTTTTTCTTCTTCGTCCATGAGGATTCCCCCCTTCCCCAAGCTAGAGTATACGAATTAGCAACCTCCCAGGCGATCCTGTACGCCCATACAGCGGTGTTTGGATATACAGTAGTAGGGTTGGGGTAGGTAAGGCTTAAACGGGGCTGGTGGGGCTGTGAGAGGTTTGCATGCTTCTGCTTCTACAGCCCGGAGAGACGCGCAACCGGACGTTCAGCGACTGGCGCCCGGCGTATCCCAAGTGTCCCTTATTCCGACCTGTGTCCTGAGGTAAACACTGAATTCTTCTTCAGCAATGAGACGTGAATGAAAAGGACCGTGATCTGTTTCGCGGGTAGAGAAATACCACTCCCTATTGGCTGAGAAGAACCTCTCAGTCTGGAAGAAATGCTTCTCTGCTGGATCATCCTTGCGATTCATAATTCCCCCACCTCCCCGATGGGTGATGTCCTACGAAACATACTCGCAGACGCGGCACCATGCAATCGCCCGCCCAAGGTGCCTACAGTGCAGTTTTGTGCCTAACAGGAATGGCTTACGAAGGGTGTGCTCTAGCCATACATAATGAAGCTTCGTCTTGAAGGCTTGAGAACGTGAACGACAATTCTCTATTAATTCACACCGACATATGTTCCGTCCTTGCGGGAGACAAGACCAGGACAAAAACTGCAACCCAACAAACGAGTGAGCTTATTTGCTTCATGTGTAGTCCCCGGAAAAATGACGACGCAGGAGAAATTTCGGAGCCGCAGTCAAATTCATTATTGGCTAATAGAATTCATCACTGAAACCAGCCACGCCAACGAAAGAACGCAAGTTGCCCGAGGACTAGCGTGATCATCAGCGCCATGGCAATCTCGTATCCGTATGGCATCCCGACAATCGGAATGTTATCGAAATTCATGCCGTAAATGCCCGCTAAGAGAGTTGGCGGAAGGTATATAGCGGATAGCAGCGTGAGCATATTCAGGCGCCGATTCGTAGCTTCTTCCACATTGTGGAGGTGGTATTGATGAAGATCACGAATCTGACCTTGAAGCCGGCTGACTGCGGACTGAGCGCGGTCTATGTCGGCGACAAGGCTGGTTAAAGCCGCACGGATGGTTTCCAGCGCAAGGCTTTCCGAACGCCCATTTAACAATTCAGATAGACAGTACTGCTGATCTTGAAAAAGAATTTCAAGTTGAACCGCTTCGCGAGCCAGGTTCATGATGACGTCGATATCGATTGCACTCACGTCGTCTTCAAGCATTTGTGCCGTGGCCACAACCTCATCGCGCAGGGAAAAATATAAGGACGAATTTTTTCTCAACGATGTGTCTACAAGTTCGAACACCAGGCCAGCCGTGTTCGCGGCGATCAATCTGCGGCTGTGTAGATAACGGGAAGCCAGATCATCCAGATAAAGAATCTCGGAATGCTGAATGGTGATTATCGTGGTCGGGTCGCACAGGAAGGTGAGATAACACAGATTGTCCTTGTCGGTCTGAACCGGGATCGAAACGAACAGAATTTGCTCCAATGTGATCACGCGAGGGCGTGATTGCTGAACAAGACATGCGTCCATGATTTCCGAATTCAGGTCCAAGGGCGCCAAAAGCGCTTCAAGATCATGCTTTTGAAACTCTGTCAGGTCGATCCACCGATGGTTATCGTCGGTAAGCCATTTGGGCGAAATCGAATCGGCTTCAACATAGCGAAGGTATCGGTCTTCTGTGATTTCGTAGACATGAAATTGCATGGGTCACCTCTTTGCTGACTAACGATTGTTATCTCTGAAACAAGCCCTTGCCTGTGCATGGCGAATTGGTAGTCACTACCAAATAGCAGATCAAATCCTAGCCTTGTAGTTGCCGGATGTCGACTTAGCATGCCTGACATGAAGTCTGTGGCTTTCCTTTTCATGCATCTTTTGGTG
>SMXK01000022.1 GCA_004356265.1 Bacteroidota bacterium | reverse complement strand
CCTGCTAATCAGCAGACCCTAGTCCAGAATCGGGGAGTAATCTGATGGCAGCCACTCGCCCACACGTTCCCATGCCCAGTAACCGAATACTTTCACGGGGTCTGATACAGAATCATTCAAAACGTTGCCGTTTTTATCTGTTGTGACGGATGTGAACGGTAGCTCCATCCAGGACGATTGATTCAGGATGGCCCTGGCATTGGTGGAACGTAATCGATTGGCGTATTCAATGTAATCGTCTGGCTCATCCTCTTTGTTGTAAATCACAAGCAACGTCCCGATAAATTCCATTTGCCGGGTCGGATCAGTTACGTTTCCTGACATTACAGGTGTAAATTTTTCCCGATCATAGTCGTCTCCGCGAAGCTCGGCGATAGGGTTAGCTGTAGACGAAAATCCGACTTCGGCGACATGATAGGCCCCAAAGCCCTCTTTTTTCAGAGTTCCGGCATACAGGGATGTGATAAAGTGTTTCTGTGAGCCATTATAAGCACGTTGCCGGTTCTTCGACCAGACTCTCCGCTGTTTATCGGTACCCTCCATTTCGACGAATACGGGCTGCCCTTTCCACGTAAAATTCTGTTCCCGGCCGGTTAGTTCAAACCCATGCAGTTCAATGGTATACCCTAGCGCGTCGTTATTGACAATCACGGGCCCTGAGGATGTTGCGAACAGGTTATCCTGAATCAATTGAAAGGTAAAGTCCAGGTTCTCAGGGTTCTCAATCTCGCATTTATCCCCGAATTCTGTATCGCCGAAAATGATGTCTTTAAATCGTCTCAGATTGGTTCTCCATGCGTGATCCGAGTCTCCTAATACGGCAATTCCTTCAAGATCAAAAGTGATGGATTTTAATTTGAACAAATAGGGTGCACCACGATAAATTCTGAGATCCAGGTCTTCTTCGATCAATTTAAAACCGATCATTGACGCGACGAGACTAATCTGCTGGGTGGGAGGAAGAGGAAGGCTGAAGCTGCCATCCGCATCCGAGGCGTCACCGATGGTGGTACCCGCGTAAAATATGTGGACGCCCATTATCGGATCCCCCGTTTCGGCGTCCACGACGATGCCCCGAACGCGTGTGGTGTCGGATCTGACTGCTGACTGAGCCGCGGAATATCGGACAGGGAATATCAGGAAGAGCAATACGAATAAAAAAAGCGCTGCTCTGTATTCGGAAAATCGTTCAATCATCGGGATCAGGATTGTAGTCAAATGGGAGTAATTCTCCCAAGCGTTCCCACGCCATATACCCGTACGTCTTGATAGGGAATCCGGCACCTTCCACGAGCAGATTTCCATGGTAATCCACAAACAACGATCCTACAGTAATGTCTATCCACGAAAGTTGCAGAGGCGCCACCGTTTGAACCCGAGTCCTTGGAGTGCGGTAATACCGTGGGTAATACCGTGGAGCAGCTCTGACGCTATCAAATTCTCTGGCAACGGCTTCCTTCCCATATTGAACATAAAGTGTGCGGTGCGGCTGGAAAAGGAAGAGCCCATCCTGGCCGGTTGGAATTATCGTCCGTTCACTTATTTCCAATGTGTCAAGCTCCGTAGAAATTAATTCCGCGACCGGAAAATCTTTATTCATATGGCCAGGATCGAATACATAATACACGTAGAACCCACTTTTTTTCAGGTCGGCGTCGATGAATGATTTGAGCAGATGGCGGGCGGATCCGTAATACGCCTTGCGCCGGTTCTTATACCAACCTTTTGTCTTTTTGCCACCGTCGCTGTCCAGTTCTTCAAATTGAGGTGCGCCTTCCCAGTGGTATCGGGCGCCTCTGCTGCCCAGGGAGAAATCGTGGAGGGTAACGCGATATCCCAGTTTGGGATTGATGATGATAAGAGGTTCTGATGCGGTGGCAGACAGGATTTCAGTTTCTGTATCATAATTCAGAATGACAGAAAACGCATTATCAATCCAGCAGCTCTTCCCGAATGACGTATTGCTGAACAATACGTCCTCAAACCGCTTCAGATTCTGCTCCCAGATCGTGTCTCGATCCGCGGAAACTATGACACCGTCCAATCCTATTATCGAAGTTTTCAGGGCAATATTCAGCTCTCCGCTCTGCCTGGTTCTGGCGTTGACGGCTACACTCAACACTTCATATCCCAGCATCGAGAACACAACAATAATTTGGGTAACCGGGGGGTTGGGAAGTTCAAAAATTCCACCCTGGTCCGTGACGTCTCCTATGGTGGTGCCGGAGTAAAAAACCTGAACACCCGTAATTGGAAGCCCGGATTCTGCGTCTGTTACTTTTCCGAAAAGTTGCTGGATTGATGTGTCTTGAGACTTCGCTGTCGCTGTTGAATCGCCCGCGTAAAATACCGCTAGAACGAGCAGACAGTTTGATAATCGCAATGCACGCATAAACATTCAGATTTCACCAGATACCGTATGCTTATATCCCTGAAGAGTAAAAAGTGATCCTCAGTCCGTGACCAAGTTGTCGATCTGTAACTATTCGTGCCTCAGGCTGTCGGACGGGTTCGCCATTGCGGCGCGGAAGGACTGGTATCCGACCGAAGTGATACCGAATGCCAGGGCGAACAGTCCGGTGATCAAGAAAATTCCTACGCCGATCTGAATCCTGACGGCAAAATTATCGAGCCACGCATTCATGGTAAGCCAGGCGAGCCCAACAGCCAGGCCAAAAATATTTACGATGGCATAACCCTGATTATTAGAAACGTTGCGCCACGCAATCCGAACGTAATTACGGGTTAATGACCCGTCAAAGTAGGTCCGGTCCGGAGTCGGTTTATTTCTAAAACGGATCCGAAGAAGTGAGAGAACGTCGATCGTGGTTCTCGTGGTCGACCAGAACGACGAGTGTCTACTCAGCCGGGTATTGTGCACCTCTTCCAGGTCACCGACAAATTCTTCGAAAAACGAATCACTACAAAATTTTTCGATGATAGCACGCAGAAAATTAGGCAGGTGTCCGTCCTGACGGGTATCGGTTGGTTTCATGATGCGGATCCTCCCAGGTTCGTCGCCAGATTCCACATTCGTTCTCGGATTTGCCGACTGTTCTGCAGGGTCGCAATTCCAGTTCCTGTGATTCTGAAAAGCCGCTTGCGGCGTCCACCTCTTTGTCGGGTAGCACCGCCCATTCTTGATTCGAGGAATCCCTTTTCCTGAAGTCGATACATTGTTGTATGGACAGCGCCCAGGGTCAACAACCGACCGGTCTGGCTGTTCAGTTCATTCAGGACCGAAATTCCATACGCCTCGTCGTTGAGCATGGCTACGGCGAGTAAAACAAGTTCTTCGAACGCGCCGAGTGGGGTGGAGGCCATAGCGGATAAACGATCAGGAGACAAAAAATTGAATCGTCGCAGGCCGTACGGTTATAACTTATACAAAGTTACAACAAATAAAATCTTCTTCCATAATCTCGTCAAGCACGGAGGCCAGTCGGTCTGCGTCACCTCGATTGAACACCATGGGAGGCTTGATTTTAATCACGTTGCGAAGAGAGCCGTCGGCGGTCGTAAGGATTCCTTTGTGCCGAAGTCTGTTAACAACGTAGGACGCCTCCGCTGCTGCCGGTTCAAGTGTTTCCCGATCCAGAACAAGCTCGATTCCTATAAACAGTCCCTGCCCGCGCACATCGCCGATGATCGTGTGCCTCCCCGACAGATTCTTCAACAGACCAAGTAAATGCGCACCGACTTCGCGAGCGTTCTGTTGCAGGTTTTCTTGTTCCAGAACATCCAGGACGGCGAGACCAACTGCGCACGAAGCAGGGTTACCGCCGAAAGTGTTGAAGTATTCCATACCGTTGTCGAACGCATCGGCAATGGCCCGAGTGGTAACTACAGCTCCGAGCGGGTGGCCGTTTCCAATAGGTTTCCCGATGGTCACGATATCAGGAATTACACCGTGTGATTCAAATCCCCAGAAGTGCGAACCCAACCGGCCCAATCCGACCTGTACTTCGTCTGCAATACACAAACCACCGAGGGACCGGATCGCCTTAAATGACTCCTGCAGATACGTCTGCGGGAGAAAAATCTGCCCACCGCATCCTAAAACTGATTCACAAATGAACGCTGCAAACCCTGATTCTGCGTGAAGCTCGGTAGACACTTCGGCAACGTACCGGGCATATGCCGCGCCCGACTCGTCGGAATATCCACGATGCTCCCCGCGATATGGATCTGGCATTGGAACAACGCGCGTCACCGGCGGAGTGCCTGTTCCACCCGGGCCGCTGTGTTTGTACGGGCTGATATCGATCAGGGAAGAAAGATTTCCGTGATACGATCCGTCAACTGTAATAACGTGGTTTGAGCCTGTCGCCAGGCGGGCCATTCGTAGCGCGAGATCATTGGCCTCACTCCCGGAGTTGACCAGATACACAACCGACAGCGATTCCGGCAGCGTGGCGGCGAGTCGCTCGGAGTACTGAGCGAGATTCTGATGCAGATACCGAGTGTTGGTATTAAGAGCAGTCATTTGCCGGTTCAAAGCACGTACAACGTGGGGGTGTGCGTGCCCCACATGTGATACATTGTTTACCGCATCCAAGAAAGCAGTGCCGTCCGGTTCGTACAAATACTGCATTAAACCGCGTACAATGTGGAGCGGTTTGTCATACGAGAGGCTCAATGACGGACCTGAATGGGCACGTCGTTTCTGAAGTATGTTTTCACGAGCCATCGGTGCTGCAGGAAACCGATCCGACGGCACACCAGTGATCAGGTTCGGATCCGGACAAATACTTTTCCAGACTTCTCGCTGAGAGGGAAGAGCCACACCGATAAAGTCACCGCTGGAACCCAACATGTCTCCGATAATCTGAAAATGAAGATGGGGAACCCATCCACCATTTTCGTCGACGGTTCCCATTTTCGCAATTTCTGCTCCAGCTTTTACAACCTGGCCTTCTTTCAAATCCGCAACCGAAGAGGTACTCAGGTGTCCATAAAGAGTGAAAAACACTGGTCCATCTGATGGAGCGTGTCGCAGAACGACCGCCGGCCCGTAATCAAACGGGATTTTCAGATTCTGTACTGAAAAAACAGTCCCGTCAATCGGGGCAAAAACCGGGCTCCCGGCTGGCTGGAAAAAGTCGAGTCCCAGATGTATGGTTCGTTTTTCCTGGAATTCTTCTCCGAATTGTTCACCTGTGTAGACCAGTCGTGGCTCGTCATACCGGCCGACACCAACGGCTGCGCCTGCATCTTCCAGTACGCGATTCATGGTTCGGCCGGCCACTTCAGGCTCCATCATGTCGCCGGGTTTCCAGTCCAGCGTACCCACGCTGAAATCGAACACGAGGCTTGGGTCTGATCTTAAATCGCAATTGAGTAGCGAAGCAAATTCGGTGGTCCGGGCTGATAACCAATCCGTCAGCTGCCCATTACCCGGAAAAGGTTGAAACCCGCACGCCAGCCGGAATCGATAGGTAGCGAGACGCGCCGGGAGCTGCTCGAGTTTATTCAGAAGATCCCACGCAGGTCGTTCGCTGACTCGAATATATTCATTTTCTGGTTCGTCGAGCGCCGCTTTTGCACACTTGGATACACTTGTACACAGTCGCGCCCTGATCAATTCAGCGAATACATCCAGTTCTTCCTCCAAAAGCGGATTTACGCTGTTATAACCCGATACAAGAGCGCATCCAACTCCGACAGGATCCACCCGGTCCATCATGTGGTAAGCGGCAGCTATCGCAAGTTCAGCGATCCTTGCCGTGTACATCAGGTCTCCGAAATCAATAAGCCCGGCAATAGCCCTGCTTCCGGGATCAGCGGTGATCAGGACATTGTAATCATTCGCATCTCCGTGAATAATTTGATGTGGGAGCGAATTCAATCGCGGCAAAACGTGGCGAATGAAATGGTCACAAAACTCGCGGAGGAGACTGGCCTGTGGGCCGTCCGTAACAAACTCGATATGCTTTGAAACCGTCTCGGCGGCTCGCAATACATCCCATTCAAATGGGCTGTGCATCGCTGGATCGTCAAAGGATTTGAGAGACAGGTCAACCCTCCCCAGAAGCACTCCCAGGTCAAAGACCAGGTCGTCGGGTATCGGATTCACACTGGCCATGACTACGCCAGGCATGAAGGTGACGAGTCGCAGTAGATGATCGGTGCCATCTATTTTTCGCAGCGTAGTCGAACTGCCATCGCTTGTTGAAATAAGGTGCGGCACCGGCAGTCCTGCGGCTGTAAGTTGCTCCAGAGCAAGCCCTTGAGCGACCAGGCGACCAGAGTGCTCCAGTGAATTGGAGATTTTGAACACGTAGCTGTCATCCGCAACTTTCACGCGGAAATTCTGGTCCATATAACTCGGGAGTTCACCGACATCACCTTCTACGCCGAATGATTCTAACAGTAATTCCCTGGCTCTTTCGATGGTCAATCTGGATCGACCCGGGACGACGGAAGGGGAGTGATCAGTCATACGTACTCTCTGAGATATCTAAAATCGATCAGGTGACAATTCTGGAATATCGAAGCGTGATTGATCACCGGCAACCAACTCGGCTATGGTTTTCCCGGTAATCAGTCCCTGGGTCATTCCCAACATACCATGCCCCGTTGCGATGTAAAAATTTGACCGTGGATCCGTTTTACCGATGATTGGCAGACCGTCTGTGGAGCAAGGCCGGAAGCCTGACTGCGCATCAGGCATCGTCCGATCTCCTTTATCGATATCGTCAAAGTATAGTTTTACCTGTCGCTGTAAAGGTCTGAGTCTGACAGGGTCGATCTTGGAATCAAATCCTACAAGGGTCAGTGTACCTGCGAATCGAATTTTCCCCCGCATCGGACCGATAGTGATTTTTTCCTCTATCGATATCAAGGGGATGGAGAGACGATTCTCCGGGTCATCAACTGAGATGCTATATCCCGTTGCAGGTTGCAGAGGAATTTTTAAACCCGCTTTCCTGGCTAGCTTTCCGGACCACGCACCGGCTGCAAGAACCACGTGTTCAGCCTCAAACGACCCGCGAGACGTTGTTACTGACGATAATCGAGTTCCGGATAGTGTCATATCCGAAACCAGTGTCCCTGGAGAAAAAAGGACACCTTTGACTTCCAGATATTTCCGCAGAGTGTTCACAAACTGTCCCGGATCGAGCGATTCGTCCTGTTTACAGAACACGGACCCCGTGACGGGAGATCTGATTCCGGGCTCGAGTGTAAGTGTCTCCTCCCTATTGAGCCGCTCAACAACGAGGCCGGCGTCGTTGGCCATCTCGGCAAACTGCATATTGTGTTGCTCGCTGTAGTCAGAACTATGAAGCATTATCAGCCCGGTCTTTTTCGGTCCGACTCCGGCGAATTCAGGCAACCGGCATACGTCATCATACAGCGCGAGTCCTTCCAGCGCGAGATCTCTGAGAACAGGGATGCTCCGATTAAGATGTTCTTTAGTACATGCGGCTTTAAAACCAAGCAACCAAGCAGTAAGGTCAAGGTCGAATCTGGGCTTGATATAAAAAGGGCTCTCCGGATTGGCCAACCATTTCAAGCCCTGGGCGATGACACCGGGCGCGGCCATCGGCTCGATATGACTTGGGACAAGGAAACCTGCATTCACGTGGGATGCGCCCTCATCCATGTCACCTTTGTCAACAACTCTGACTGATGCGCCATCTCGGTTCAAATAATAGGCGCAACAAAGGCCGATAATTCCACCGCCAATGATTAACACATCTGTCCGATTTCCTGCAAACTCGTCCATTAAATAACCTGAAATCCGAATGCGTAAGGATCATCATCGTCGATTATAATCCGATTAAATCCTGTAATGCGTGCCCAGCCCTGAATGCTCGGAACTATAGCGTCTTTGTCGCCGACTTTGGTGGCAGATTCGACGCGTCCGGTAAAAAGGCTTCCAATAATACTTTCGTGGACAAATGAGTCGCCTACGCTCAGTTTCCCATGGGCGGCCCACTGCGCCATTCTCGAAGAAGTCCCGGTACCGCACGGAGACCGATCTATTGCCTTGTCTCCGTAAAAAACAGCGTTTCGGGCGTCAGCCCGATCGTTTCTTGGACGCCCCGTCCACAAAATATGTGTGCATTTCGTTATATCTGGCAGGTCAGGATGTATGAACTCATACCGTTCGTTAAGCTGCCGTCGAATAACTGGGCTCCAGCGAATAAAGTCGGAGGCTGTATAGTCCTCCATGTCACGATAGTTTTCCTGGGGATCTACAATCGCGTAAAAATTCCCACCGTATCCGACGTCCAGAAAAATTGTACCCAGATCCGGACAATCGACTTCGCATTGTTCAACGGCCAGAAACGACGGCACGTTGATAAGTCGGACGGAAGCTACCCGTCCACCATCCATTTCGTAATACGCCCGCACAATGCCGGCAGGGGTATCCAGAATCAGCAGCCCGGGCGTCGCCGGTGTAATCAGACTTTCTTCTATGATCACGGTCACGGTTCCGATCGTTCCGTGGCCACACATCGGCAAACAACCGCTGGTTTCTATGAACAGAATTCCAACGTCACAATCTTCTCTAGTCGGATCGTATAATATGCTGCCCGACATCAGATCATGGCCACGCGGTTCAAACATGAGCCCCTTCCGGATCCAGTCATATTCATCGAGAAAATGACGCCGTCGTTCCATCATGGAGCCCCCCGAAAGCTCAGGCGCTCCGCCAATCACAACCCGAACGGGATTGCCGCACGTATGCGCGTCAATACAGGTGAATTCTGTCCGTGCCATCAGATCAGATCGAGTGCTTCTTTGGTGAATCGCTCAAGGTAATCCATCAGTCGGTCGGAGGCATCACCGGCAGCACGCTGATCGGCATCTGCGACCGAATACATCAGTGCTGTATGAAGTCCAATCGATTCCTTAAGGTCGCCGTTGTGGCGGTACGCTGTCCAAAATCGTCGGCAGTGCGCATGAAGAGGAGCAGCGCACTGAACCGCAAACGCATTCCGAGCGGCTATCTCCAATATCCGATCGCATTGTCGATCTAGTGCCATAAAGGCTGCCGTATCTTCAGAATCTGCTGTTTTTAACATTTTGTCCGCGACTGCGTGCAACTGGTCCGCATGTGAAGATGTACGACGCTTGGCAGCACGGGTCGCGATCAACCTGTCCAGAACTTTCCGGGTCTCAAGCATCGCCAGGTGTTCAACAACATTGATGTCGGTTACCATCATCCCCCGACGAGGCAACGATGCCACTAGTCTGCCATGAGCAAGTTTCTGCAGGGCCTCACGGAGCGGGGTCCTGCCGATTCCGATTTGTTCACTCAGTTGCCCTTCCGAGAACACAGATCCAGGAGGTAGTTCGAGTGATATAATCATCTGCTCGACGATGGAATATGCCTGCTCCGCAAGTGATTCCGTGGCTGTAGAATCCTCCAACATGTAAACCGGGGTCAGGACGAGATGTAGCTCGTTTTAACGGTTGTATAAAACTCAGCAGCGTACGCTCCCTGTTCGCGACTGCCGTAGCTCGATCCTTTCCGGCCACCAAAAGGCACGTGATAATCTACCCCGGCGGTAGGCAGATTTACCATGACCATGCCGGCTTCAGCGCGTTTCTGAAAATCGCGGGCATAACCGAGAGAAGTCGTACAAATTCCGCTTGAGAGACCGAATTCGGTGTCGTTCGCGACCGCGAGTGCTTCTTCATATCCCTGCACGCGAATCACGCTCGCCACCGGACCGAAAATTTCTTCTGTGTTGATCCGCATCTCCGGACTTGTATCCGTGAACAGTGCAGGAGCTTGGTAATACCCCTCTGTTTCGAGGGAAAGGCGTTCGCCACCCCAGGCGAGTGTCGCTCCTTCAGATTTGCCAATTTCGACATATTCCAAGTTCTTCCCGAGCTGATCGTCGCTCACAACAGGCCCGATCTGGGTGCCTTCAGCCAGAGCATTGCCAACCTTTAGTCCTTTGATAGCCTCGATAACGCGTTCCACAAACTGGTCGTGAATCCCGTCCGTCACGATCAACCGGCTTGATGCGGTACATCGTTGACCTGTGGAAAAGTATGCTCCATTCACGGCGACATTTACGGCCGTCTCAAGATTCGCATCATCCAGAACCACGAGAGGATTTTTCCCTCCCATTTCAAGCTGCACTTTGGCCTGGCGAGCTACACACTGGGTGGCGACCTGATGACCGACTGCCTGGGATCCGGTGAAAGAGATACCGGCAACGTCCGGGTGATTTACAAAAACATTTCCTACCTCACGCCCCGAACCGCTGACCATATTAAAAACGCCTTCTGGGAGACCTGAGCGCGATATAATGTCAGCCAGAAGCCATCCGCACGCAGGCGAAATTTCGGCTGGCTTAAAAACCACCGAGTTTCCGAAACACAATGCAGGAGCAATTTTCCAGGCAGGAATTGCAATCGGGAAATTCCAGGGTGTGATGATACCGACTACACCGATCGGCTGCCGGATAATTTCCACATCTACATTCGGCCGGATGGAAGGAATTTTCTCACCGCCCGGACGAAGCGCCTCTCCGGCGAAATATTTAAAGATCTGTCCTGCGCGATTGGTTTCTCCAATTCCCTCAGGAAGAGTTTTGCCTTCCTCACGTGCCAGCATATGGCCGATTTCTTCTTTCCGGGCCAGGATTTCGGTACCAATGGCATCAAGGATATCGAATCGCTCCTGAGGTGTTGAATTTGCCCACCCGGGCGCAGCCGCAGACGCCGCAGCAACCGCAGCGTTGGCTTCCTCGACTGAAGAATGGCCGTACTCACCGATAACATCGGACAGATCAGAAGGATTGATGTTTGGCAAAACGTCCGAAGCCGGGCTGAAAGAACCGCCAATAAAATTGCCGAACACGTCTGTAGAACTCATGGTAATAATTCAGAATGGGTGGGAAAATCAGGAAAGCTGACCGGACAGTTCCGGAAGGGCGGGGCGGTTTGCCAAAGCCGATTCAACAACGCGTATGACGTGCGCACGTTCTTCTCCGACGAGCGAAAGTCTGGGAGGTCGAACGGTTTCGGTGCCAACACCAGCCAGCACTTCTGCCAGCTTGATATTCTGGACCAGTTTTGTCGATACGTCCAGGTGCAACATCGGCATAAACCATCGGTAGATTACCAATGCTTCGGCGTAGCGGCCGGCGCGCGCAAGATCATATATCGCGACAGTTTCGCGAGGGAATGCCACAACAAGTCCGGCGACCCAGCCAACGGCACCCAACATCAGACTTTCGAGCGCCAGATTGTCGACGCCAGTGAATATCTGATACCGGTCACCGACTTCATTATAGATGTCAGTGATACGGCGAGGATCGTCCGACGATTCTTTAAGTGCTACGAACGATTCGATTTCTGCCAGTTCACCGAACATCTCAGGGGTCACATCTACTTTGTAAACCACTGGATTATTGTAAATCATGATAGGTAATTCCGACATGCGCCCGACCGTTCTGAAATGCTCCAGAGTCTCGCGGCGATCGGCCGGGTACATCATGGCCGGTAATAGCATAAAGCCATCTGCCCCGTTTGCGGTGGCATCAGTTACTACTTCACAGGCGCCGGCTGTCGTGTTTTCTGCCACTCCGGCCAGCACGGGAACGCGCCCGGCAGAGACTGAAACGGCGATTTTCAGGACTTCCTGCTTTTCTTTCGCCGACAAGGACGCATTTTCACCGAGCGTTCCGGTTGTGACAATGCCGTGCACTCCGGCTTGAATTTGTCCGTCTATATGACGCTCCATCGCTTTGTAATCAATCGAGAAGTCATCTTTGAATTTGGTGGTAACTGCAGGAAATACTCCTTTCCAACGTGCAGACATGGTATCGCATTGATTAATTTTAATTAGATCAAGTCACTAATATATCACATGTATATCAGACTAGCCAATCCGTAAATACATTTTCTGACAATCATGACATTATTGGATCTTCTGGATATTCTTGGCACATTCGTGTTCGCTGTCTCGGGTGGATTTCGGGCTACTCGTCACTCACTCGATTTTCTGGGGGTAATGGTTCTGGCTGTGACGACCGGAATCGGTGGTGGGCTGATCCGGGATATGCTCCTGGGCGCAACACCGGCTGCTGCGATTACAAGCGAACTTTACCTCGGGGTATGTATTGTGGGCGGACTCGTTGTATGGTTTGGTGCCCGGCACGTCGCGCTGCAGTGGAACCGGGTGATGTTCGCAGATGCGATCGGACTGGGTGTTTTCACCGCCATAGGAGCAGCGAAAGGCGCCGCGTTCGGCCTCGGGCCGATTGGAGTAGCTATTATGGCAGCACTTACGGCAACGGGTGGCGGAGTGGTTCGCGACTTACTCGTTCGTGAAATTCCGGCCGTGGTACGGCACGATTTCTACGCGACTGCCACGCTTATCGGTGCGGGTGTTTTCCTGGGTACCGCAGCAGCCGGAGCTTCCTTACCAATTCAACTCTGGACCACGATTATCGTGACTTCGGGGTTGCGGTTTTATGCCATGTTCAAGGGAGTGAATCTACCGCGGATTGAGATAGTGACGGAAGAGGAGCCGAGCGGGCATATGTAACTATGCGGCCGGCACGTACGTCGAACACCCGACACCCGCAATTCTCGGAATCGAATTTACGAAAACCCATGCTCCGCAATTTTGTCTTGATCACGCTCAGGAATCTTCGCAAACACCGCGGATATTCCTTCATTAATATCTTTGGCCGGGCGACCGGATTGGCGGCCTTTATGTTGATTCTGATGTTCGTGCAACATGAAACGAGCATGGATCAGCACCATGAAAAAGGGGACCGCATTTACCGGGTCATTTTGGACGCTGAGGTGATGGGCCAGACCGTCATGACGACCAACACACCGATGCCGATGGCTGAGGCTTTTGTGGCAGAATTGCCCGAGTTAGAAGCTGCTACACGTGTAGATTCGAGGGCAAAAGTGCTTGTTGTGGTTGATGACATTCAGCTTTATGAAAATCGTTTTTTCCTCGTCGACTCTACTTATTTCGACATTTTTACAGCCGAACTGATTTTCGGTGATCCTCGCACAGCGCTTACCCTTCCCAATTCTGTAGTCATTACTGAAGAGATTGCGGAAAAATATTTCGGCGATTCCAATCCGATGGGGCGGTCGATCAACGTTGATAGGGAAACAGACTATACAGTCACTGGAATTGTAAGATTTGCAAGTGATCGTACACATTTTCGGGCGGATTTCCTGGGCTCGATGGTGACACATCCACAAGTCGATAGTCCGGTTTGGCTTAGTAATTCGTGGAACACGTATATACTGCTGCGCGAGGATGCTGACATCGCTGCCCTTCGCGCAAAAATGCCGGGTATGGTAACGAAACACGTCGGACCAGATATCGAAAGGTTTATGGGTCAGACGTACGAAGAAGCCAAGGCTGCCGGGCTGAGGTATGAGTTCGCCCTGGAAAAAATGACCGACATCTATCTGACCTCGAAGGCGGAGGATCAGCTTCAACCGACAGGTGACGTCAGATACGTATACATCTTGAGCTCAATCGCACTTTTTGTGCTACTCATCGCGTGCATCAATTTTATGAACCTGTCCACAGCACGAGCAAGCAGCCGGGCGAGGGAAGTGGGTCTTCGCAAAGTCTTCGGCTCACAAAGAGCTCAGCTTATCAGACAATTCCTCGGCGAATCCGTAATCATGGCAACGTTATCGATGTTGATCGCTGTTGTTCTCGTGGCAGTTGCGCTTCCCTTTTTTGAACAAATCACAGGAGCGGTTCTGAGTATTTCCGGGCCACTCGTTCTTACGATGATCGGTGTTACGCTGCTGACAGGATTGCTTTCTGGTCTGTACCCAGCTTTCGTCTTATCGGGTTTTCGACCGGTTACGGTATTAAATGGATCGTTCTCTACAAGGTCAAAAGGTTCGTTTCTGAGAAGCAGTCTTGTGGTATTTCAATTCGCAATTTCGATCGCTCTACTCATCAGCACGGGAATTGTGTTCAAACAATTACGATTTATCCAGGATCGGGATATCGGATTTCAGAAAGAGCAGGTTATTGTGCTCCCGCTCGAAACGATGGCTGCAAGAGAAGGTTTTGAGGCCTTCAGAGAGGAATTGCTCAGGAACCCAGGTGTAATCCAGGTGGCAGCGGCAAGCGGGCTTCCGGGACCGAATCATATTCACAACAGTAAGGGTTTTCGGTGGGAGTCAGCTCCAGCTG
>SMXK01000021.1 GCA_004356265.1 Bacteroidota bacterium | reverse complement strand
TTCGATGGCAACGTGCTCCAAGACATGTCCCATCCACGTGCCTTCATCTTCACGCATACGCCGAATGAATCCGCCAGGCTCGCCGTACGAACAACCGTGTTCTTTTAAACCTGGTAACGCCTCGATCAAACTGTCGATGAAGCCTCCCCCGATTTTTGCAGTCGGGTACTCCTCAAGTATTCCCAAGTCCAAAACGTGCCGAATGACCCGAAAATGGGCGTACAGGTTTGGTCCTACATAAACATTTGTGGATAATATGCGCATCGTCTTTCTCTGTTACTGTCGCCGTTCAAGCATTCTCGAATATTGCGTTTTCAAATTCTATGATCGGTTCGCGCGTTTTCGTATCGAATCGCGATCCGCTGGTAAGTATATGTAGCCGTACATTTATCAGGCTGACTGGTTCACCACGGCGGGCCTCACCGATTGATGAATATTTCAGGTTGGCCGGGTCTACTACGGTGATTGCACCCGATCCCACGACCTCGAAAACACCGTCCGGACCGATAAATGCAGCCGTGTCTTCGTCAATTCCGAGACCGGTTGCAAAAGGGTTGAAGGCAAGCGCAGAAAGCAGACGACCAAGACGACCCCGCTCCCGAAAATGCTGGTCGATCATAACGGCATTCGTGAGGCCGAGCCCCGGCGCCAAGATAGCCTGCCCCTTGAACGGGGTTGGACCGGTCTCCCCTCCTGCAATCATATGCTCTGGCATTATAGCGGCACCGGCGGATGTTCCACCGATATGAAGACCGTTCGCGTTCCTCTTCCTGAGTAATTTTGCAAGGGACGTGCCACCCATGATTGTGGATAATCGAAGCTGGTTGCCGCCAGTAATAAAGACTCCCGTTGCGTTCTCTATTTTCTTCAGAACGCGATCTTTTTCACAGTCCTCTCTCGAACTGACTGTGATCGACCGGACATCGGCCGCGCCCAATTCATCGAATACTTCTTCGTAGTGTGATCCCGTGTGTCGCAAGCGTGACGCCGTGGGAATTACGACGATTCGGGCATCATTCCCTCCACAAATCTCGATAAATTTTTCCAGGATGACGGGGTTTTCATCCTTTTCCTCGGCGCCTCCGATAGGAATGATAAATCCTCTTGAGGCGCCCTTTTTTGTTTGTGCAGGAGACATAAATTGACTTACTCGAATGTGCCTGTCCGGCGTAATTCTGTATTAAAAAGATGCCAGTTCCCATTGGCCATGACATACGATGGAAGATGGTCAGGACCCAGAACGACCAGGTCGGCATCATATCCGACGCGCACCGCTCCCTTGGCTTGTAACCGCAGAATCCGGGCCGTATTGGACGTGAACGCTGGCAATATCCGGTCCAGTGGCTGCCCCCTGTCCAACAATTCTTTTACCGTGTCGGCGAGAGCTGTAGCACGCGCATAATCGAGAGACTCGATATTCCCAGACTCGTCAAAAACCGGAAGGCATCCACCCCCGTCTGTGGACACGGTAACATTTTCACGGGGGAAATCACCGTCCAGATATCGAATTAAGGCGTTTGCTGCCGACCACGCGTCTTCGTCGTCAGCGACCGGAAAGGCCGTGATGTCGATTGTGGAACCTCGTTGCGACAAGACACACGCTTCCTCAAACAATTTCTTACGGCGGTTCACGTGTGTGGGGTAGAATACGCGAGGGGGAAGTTCAGACTGATCCAGGGCATCTCTGACAATTTGCAAACCGCTGTCACCGTCCCCTACATGAAGGTGAACGACGCCCGCTTTTTCAGTCATCAGGCCAGCCACGTGGGCCTCACTGGCAATACGCAAAAGCTCATCAACGGTCGGTTGACTTGATCGGTGGTCGGCGATAGCAAGTTCGCCAACTCCCACGATTTCCTCCACGTGGACGATGTCGCTTCGGACGGATCCAGTCAGCGTCGTCGGAGGTAAATGATACCCGCCGGTATAACAAAAGCAGCTGATTCCCTCGTTTTTCAGCGATTTTGCCTGTACAATCACCGATGAGGTGGTGCGCGTCAGATCATCGGTGCCTAACAATCCGACCACGGTGGTGATACCACCCCGAGTGTACTCGCTCATCAGAACGGATGGCACTCGCGTATGATATCCTGCTTCCCCGCCACCACCTGTAATATGCGCGTGGGGGTCGATAAATCCGGGAACGAGCGGGGCACCGGCCACGTCTGTTCGCTCAACTGCAAGGGAGCCACCCAAGTCTGGTTCCGAGTCACCAATGTACACAATTTTCCCGCCTGCAATCAAAATTGATTTCAGGCCGAGCGACTCTGGCGCGTAGCAGTCCGCATTGACGATTAATTTCAGCATCGCTGGTACGGGGTTCTCCTGTGTCGGACGTACCGAACAGGGTGGGTTGTGGGACCGCAAAATAGAGGACCAATTTGAATATTCGGCTATATACTCGTCCAATTTCGAGTTAAATTGGCACCCTTTCTTTGTTTGTACCCAGCCACATATGTGCTCCATATTAGGAATTTTTAATTCCGGTTCTGACCTGCTCGATTTCCGGGATCAGGCTCTTGAACTAAGTAAACTTCAGCGACACCGGGGGCCGGACTGGTCCGGGGTGTATTCGGATGAGAACGCGATCCTCGTACACGAAAGACTGTCCATTGTGGACCTCGTTCACGGTGCCCAGCCGATTCTGAGCCCCGACGGCAGATACGTGCTGGCGGTGAATGGAGAAATTTATAACCACGCTGCCCTGCGTCTCGAAACACCTGAATACGATTTCCAGACAGGATCAGATTGCGAAGTCATCATATCATTGTTTTTGAAATACGGCCTGGATTTCCTGAACAAACTGAACGGTATTTTTGCCTTCGTGTTATTTGACACGGAAGAAAATCGGTACATCGTGGCCCGCGACCCCGTCGGCGTAGTTCCGCTCTATACCGGAACCGACCGAAAAGGAAATGTGTTTTTCGCTTCTGAACTCAAATCTCTGTTGCCAGAGTGCCCTCAGGTTCACGTATTCCCTCCGGGTCATGTGCTCGACAGCCGCGATAGCGTGGAGAGCCAGCCGTATGTGGTCTGGCACTGGAAATCTTACGATGCTGTAGCGGGCGGGAATACGGAATCGTCACTTGTGCGGACGTCTCTGGAACAAGCCGTCCATCGGCAGATGATGAGCGATGTGCCATTCGGCGTGTTACTCTCCGGTGGATTGGACTCGTCGATTATCGCCGCACTCGCGTGTAAGTTTTCTGAGAAGCGAATTGAAGACAACGATCTCTCGACCGCATGGTGGCCACGTATTCACTCGTTCGCGATTGGACTTGAAGGGGCACCAGATCTGGAGGCAGCACAACATGTTGCTGATTCCATAGACTCTGTGCACCATGGATTTACGTTTACCGTTCAAGAGGGCCTGGACGCCCTGAAAGACGTTATTCATCACGTCGAAACGTACGATGTTACGACCATTCGAGCTTCTACACCGATGTACCTGCTGGCCCGGAAGATTAAAGCCATGGGCATTAAGATGGTATTGTCGGGCGAAGGTGCGGACGAAATATTTGGTGGATATCTGTACTTCCACAAAGCGCCCAATGCGCGGGAACTCCACGAGGAAACAGTTCGAAAACTGGAGCGCTTGCATCTTTTTGACTGTACGCGTGCCAACAAGAGCATGGCGGCGTGGGGTATCGAAGCGCGGGTTCCTTTTCTGGATCTTGAATTCCTGGATGTAGCCATGACGCTTGATCCGGAAGTCAAAATGATTCGCACCGGCATGCTTGAAAAACAGATTCTCCGGGATGCTTTTGCCGACTTATTGCCCGAATCAATAGTAAAAAGACAAAAGGAGCAATTTTCGGATGGCGTAGGTTACAGTTGGATAGATAGTCTCCGAGATTATGCGGACGTTCGTGTAACTGACGACACGCTTGACCGCGCTGCTTTTATGTTCCCGGTAAATACACCTGACACGAAAGAAGGCTATTTATACCGTTCTATATTCGAAGATCATTTCCCGGGAGACCCCGCTGCGCTCACTGTACCCAGCGGAAAATCTATTGCGTGTTCTACTCCGGAAGCCCTGGCATGGGACGCAAGTTTCTCAGGTGCTGCAGATCCATCCGGCCGCGCAATCACGGGTATCCACGAGGACTCATACGGGGGGAAATGAGCTCGCCGAAAAGGCGCAGAGCTCAGAATACGCCTGGCTGACAGAATGGGCCTGGAGCTCAGAATAGACCCGGCGGGCTTATCGTGCGCTGGTCGACATCACGCAACAGGCGCGCTTAGCACTTCCGCGAGGCACGCCTTTAGATCGTCAACCAACATCTCCATCCGATCCATATGAGTCCGGAAGCCACCGACCGCAATCCGAATCAAAAAACGCCCGTGAATCGTTGTGCCAGTGAGACTAACTCTTTGTCTCGTATTGATTTTATTGATCAAATCGCGTGTGAGTTTATTGGCTTCGTCGCGCGTACGCCCTTCTTCCCGGACCGCGAAAGCTAGAATCGAAATGACTGGTTTCGCCACGACGTCCAGATCCGGTATCTCTTCAATCTGTTCACAAACCCATTGCGCAAGATCGATTTTTTCATCCAGGTACTCCCGGAAAACGCCCGCTCCATGCATCTTCAGGGGCAGCCATACTCGCAAACCTCGAAACGGCCGCGTCAGCTCAGGAGTGACTTCACACATGTCAATTGCCTCATCGGTGTGCTGCATTTCGGGCATGTAGGCGGCTGTCGCACTATATGTTTGTCTCAGGTTTACGCCATCCTTGACGATCAGAGCTCCCGTCCCGTAAGGCAGAAATAACGTTTTGTGGGGATCCAGAACCACCGAGTCCGCCCTCTCAATACCTCGCATAGCGTGTTTGCCTCGTTCCGTCATGCAAAAAAGACCTCCATACGCGCCATCCACGTGAAGCCAGAGGTCCTCTGCCTCCGCCAGATCCGCGAGTTCGGGTAGCGGGTCAACAGCACCGGTATTCGTAGATCCCGCATTTACGCCAATCAGAAACGGACGAAGACCGGACGCACGATCTTTTTCCATCTCTGCCCGAATGATATCTGGCTGCAATCGGAAATTTTCATCAGCTGGAAGAATCCTGAGATTTTCTCTGGGGAATCCCGCAAGAAAAGCGGCTTTACTGATACAGAAGTGAGATTGATCAGATGTGTATATGACGGCATCTGAAAAAGACGACCCGAGTTTGACCGTACGTGCCGTGGTGAGCGCCGCCAGGGTTGCAGATGAACCGCCGGACGTCAGGAATCCGCCGCTGGGATGCAACTCGTATCCGATAATCGATGCAAACCAGTTAATAACGGCCACCTCAATCTGGCTCAGGGCAGGGGCGGTCGCGACAACGCCCACATATCTGTTGATCGAATTCCCGATCAAGTCAGCCAGAGCCGCGTGAAAAATACCTCCGCCAGGTACATACGCCATAAATCCGGGAGACGTCGTGTTCAGCGATTTTGTACACGCATCCCCGAATAACCAGTCGAGTAATTCGGCAAGAGGCACCCCCGACTCAGGAAGGGGCTGCATCGCCGCTCGAATTAACGTCATGTCTGCGTCTGCGCTTCTATCGGTATCCTGTTCGTCAATCGTATTGACAAGTTCTGAAATCTTATCCATCGCCATAACGATAGATTCACGCATCTGAGCCTCCGAAAATTCTAGCTCGTGAGGGTGCATCATGAATTCAAACTCCTGTAAGCGATGTCATTGCGGACTGCCAAGATAATAGATACAACTCTTAGTCCTTTTCAGTCCGTGCATGCCGGGCACGAAAGTTTAGCGTAGATTTATGGAATTATACATCTCATCATCCCCATCGTCGATATGCGTATCCGTTTAGTTCTCCCGTTCCTCTTAGCCGCACATATTCTGACGACGGGATCGAGTCTCGGTCAAATCAACCCCGGGGACATCCGCGACGACCTCCTGAATCAGTTCAATGCGTCGGCGTCGAAAGTCGTGCAACTCTCAGAGGCGATTCCGGCTGAATTGTATGCGTGGGCTCCTGGTGAAGGGGTAATGTCGATTGCTACAGTGTACGCCCACATCGCACGGTACAATTACATGTATCTGGCCGAAAACGTAGGCGTTGCGATACCTCGCGGTGTCGAGTACGCCAATCTGGAGGATTTGACGAATAAGGATGATATAGTCACGGTACTCGAAGAATCTATCGAATACGCGCGTATCGCGATTCGCGCGCTCTCGGATGATGATCTACTGAGGCATACGACGCTTTATGGCCGGGACGTTGCGGTATGGAGTGTACTTGTTCAGCTCGTTTCCCATATGAATGAACATGTGGGACAATCGGTTGCGTATGCGAGAATCAATGGAGTCGTGCCACCATGGTCTTCTTAAAGCGATGGTCGATAACGATGGTCTTCATGAAAGCGTGATCTTTAAATAGCGATGGCATATGTAAAGCAGCAACGGCAGGGATCCTGCTAATTGATTTATGAGATTTATTTAGAATGATTGAACCGAAGATTTTTTATCGGAAGATGGATCGGCTTTTGAAAGAAATAGCCGAACGGCATACAAAAGACGATTTTTTACAGTTCATCGTCAGGGAGCTTGAGAACGTTTTTGGAGATGTCCTCCAGATGCACTCGGGGCATCTTTATGAAGAACTTGGCCGGGAATTCGAGCTCAAATCCTACGCGTCTGAGAATCCCGTATTTGTGCCCACGATTTCCAGCGATGCGCCCGAGGTCCGCGATATCGTTGACAATTCAGGTCGAATATTTGAAACCGACGAGGGCCGCGACTTCTTAATTGCAGGCGATCCAGATCCGGATTGCACGCCTGTTGCCATCATCATCAACAAGGGACCCGTTCAGCGGTGGATGATTGTGTATTGCCTCGGTCCGGGTTGGAATTACGAAGAAATCGCTTTTTGCCTTAACGGCGTTCGATCCGCATTAAACAATCAGCTGCGGGCGGATGCCGCACAGACTGACCTCGAACAGGCCGCTGAAATTCAGCGAAGTCTACTGCCGAAGCGCCCCCCTGATTTCCGCGGTTATGATATAGCCGCTCGATCCAAGCCGGCTGAGATTGTGGGAGGTGATATGTATGATTTCTTGCACCTGAGCGATGAAATCCTGGGTGTCGCGATAGGGGATGCCAGTGGACACGGCCTTCCTGCGGCTCTTCTGGTTCGCGACGTAATGATGGGAATTCGGATGGGAATGGGCCTCCACCTTAAGATGCTCTACACTCTGAAGAAGTTGAATTCCGTCATCCATCGATCTACATTTTCGACGCGCTTCACGTCGCTTTTCTACTGTGAGCTCGAATCGAATGGTAACGTTCTTTTTGCCAATGCCGGTCATGTACCGGGGCTCATTATAGACGGTGACAAGGTTACTCAATTGAATCCCACTGGTACAATTCTTGGGCCCATGGCAGAAATCGCTCTCGAACGATCGTTCGCCTTTATGCCCGAAGGATCAATTTTGGTGCTTTTCACCGACGGCATTACAGAACGCGTCACAGATACCGGTGAACCATGGGAAACGGAAGGATTGATCGAACTCGTGAAAAAAAATCGGGACCTCTCAGCCGGTGAGCTTCTGGAAGTGATATTCGAGACAGCTTTCTCCTTCACTCATGAATCTGACGTTTTCGAAGATGATGCCACGATTGTCATAATCAAGCGTGACAAATCATAACATGTCACACGAGGGATTTTTTTCGACTGCCTGAACGGATGTTGATCATTTCTACGAATACCGAGAAGGCCATCGCAAAATAGATATATCCGCGGGGAATATGGATTTCGAATCCTTCGGCGATGAGCGCGATGCCCACCATCATTAAAAATGACAGGGCCAGGATTTTCACCGTAGGATGGGTCTCTATAAATGACGAAACTGCGTTCGCGGAAACCATCATGAACAGGATCGCAATTACAATCGCCGTGACCATCACCGGAACCAGATCAACCATGCCAACCGCTGTTATTACCGAGTCGAGCGAAAAGACCATATCGAGCACGAATATCTGCAGGAGGACCGAATTGAATGACGGATGAGAGGCAACCTTCTTTTCTTCAAGGGGGCCTTCCACATTGTGATGGATTTCTCGAGTAGCTTTCGCAAGTAGAAACAGTCCGCCCAGAATCAGAATTATGTCTCTCCCGGAAACGGGATGATCCATAATCGTAATGATTGGTTCTGTCAATCGCATTATGAACGTGAGGGAGAGAAGCAGGCCGATTCGACCAATGAGCGCCACGGCAAGCCCCAGAATTCGCGCCCGATTCTGCTGTGCTTCCGGCAATCGGTTAGACAGGATGGAGATGAAAATAATGTTGTCGATCCCGAGAACGATCTCGAGAGCTGTCAGTGTCGCGAGGGCAATCCAGGCCTCAGGACTAGTCATCCAGTCAAACATAACTTGCGGCAGTAGGCTCTTGGCTATATTTATTTCTCAGCCACAGATTACGCAAGCCAGTTAAATGATGCACGGTTGCGCAAGATTTCTGAAACTAGAATTACCGGATTCCACGCCAAAACATTATTCTGGACATCAATGCTCTTTTTAATTTTTTCCACATCATCAGCTACACATTCTTGCATTCAATAAAGCGTCTTAAACGGCTTACGGTGACACACATTCGAGAGATGCAATGGATATTTCTTTTCGCACTATTCAGTTGGCCTGCAACTACTATCGGTCAATCAACGGTATCCGGTTTAAACTGGTCTGTCGACTATACCGCAGATTATGTTTCTAATTTTTCGGGTGGCCTGGAGAAAGGAGGTGTGTATTTAGGCAATCTGGATGTAGTATTTGAGCTAGACGGCGCGCAATTGTGGAGCCTGGAAGGAAACTCCGTGTTTCTGTATGGGCTGAATAATCATGGTGGATCTCCGGGTTCCTT
>SMXK01000020.1 GCA_004356265.1 Bacteroidota bacterium | reverse complement strand
GCGAAGAATTGCGCCGTCACGCCAGATGAAAATACACGGCTTTTGAAAAGGCTCAGTTGAATCACCGGAAATTTGGATCGCCGTTCTAATACAAGAAGCATCGGCACCGCAATGACAGTGATTCCTATCGCAGTCAGTGCGAGAGGAGACGAGATGCCGAGTCTCCCTGTTTGGTTGATGGCTAATAAGCTGCCTATCATGACTACCGCAAGCAGCGCGACGCCCGCGTAGTCCACGCTGTATCCACTTCGGCCTTCGGATGCTTTTTGAGTGTCATCTCTCACGAACCGCCATACCGAGAAGGCCAGTAATAGCTGAAAAGGTATCCGGGCCCAGAAAAGCGCTCTCCAATCGAATATATCGATCAGAACGCCCCCAAGAAAGAAACTTAGTCCTATACCCAGTCCGAATGCCATGTTGATCAAACCCTGTGCCTTTCCGCGCTCTGAAGCCGGAAACGCCTGAGTCAGCAGCGCATTATCGTTTGCGAGGATCATCGAAGACCCCACCGCAGTCACGACTCTAGCCACGATCAATTGGGTTAGATCTTGGGAAAACGTTGAAAGCGCAAGTCCGACCGGTACAATCAGTGCTCCCAAAAGGTACAGGCGTTTCCGGCCGAAGACGTCGGAAATCCTTGATAGAGGTAACAATGGGACAGTGGTACCCATAACAAATGCGAGGTTTACCCAGACGATGAGACTCACGCTAGTCTGAAAGTCTTCCATCATTCCGGGCGCTCCAATATTGACCATCCCTGCGTTCATGATCGATAAGAAGCCACCCCCACCTACCACCAACAACAAAATCCATTTATATTGGAATTTGCCGGAGCCCGTGTTCGGGCCGAAGGAGCGTTCTGGTTCGGGGTTCAAGGTCGTCCTTAAATCTCTAGTTCTGTACGGAGGAATCCTCCAGAGTTCATCTCAATAATCTTGTAGATCTTTGGGCAATTCAAATTGGGAGCGGCTATCTTCCTAGAACACCCGGCAACCGGTCTCCAAACATTGTTGCCGTCTCGAATGCATTGGCTAACTGAAGTACGCCGAAGTCATCGTGGTGACGACCAACTATTTGTAAACCGACTGGAAGCCCTTCGGGAGTAAACCCACACGGCACAGAGGCCGCCGGATGTCCAAGCGAACTGATGTAGTAGCACGATTTCATCCAATCGATATACGACTCCATCTGGACTCCATTTATCTCGGTTGGGTACTCTGTTGTCGCATCGAACGGAGGGACCTGGTTAACCGGCATTACCATGAATTCATAGGTATTCATGAAAGAATTTACCCTGTTGAAATAAGCGGTTCGCATCGCCTCGGCTTTTCCAACGTCGCTCGCTTTTAACTTGAGTCCCGCCTCAATTTCGCTGATTATCGTACCTTTGATCAAATCTCGGTGTTGTTCAAGTAATTCAGACCTTACAGACGCCGTTCCCCAAGCTCGGAGGGTCTTGAAGACTTCGTCTGCGTCACTAAAATCAGGTGCCGCCTCGTCTACAACACAACCCAGAGATTCCAAAACTCCGACGCAATTTTTAATTATCAAGGCAACTCTCGGATCAACAGGAAGGCCATCAAGGTCGGGCATGTATGCGATACGGACTCCCGAGAAATCTCGCTCTAATGGCGCAGCAAAAACCGATCCAGGCTGATCGATGGATATCGGAGAACGATTGTCCGGGCCCGCAATGGCACTTAGATGGAGAGCCAGATCTCCAACTGTACGCGCCATTGGCCCCGGGACTGAAAGAGTACTCCATCCCAGGGGAGATACCCCTGGGACACGGCCGGGGGAAGGCCGTAACCCAACTACGTTATTAAAATTAGCGGGGTTTCGGAGGGACCCACCCAGGTCGGTTCCGTCAGCGATAGGCAGCATCCTGCAAGCCAGTGAGACTCCGGCACCACCGCTGCTGCCACCGCATGTTTTTGAAGTGTCATAAGGGTTAAGTGTCGCGCCGAACACGGGGTTAAATGTGTTTGATCCGGCGCCAAACTCAGGGGTGTTTGTTTTACCGATTATGATTGCGCCGGCCTTTTTGATCCGCTCGACGATAATCGCATCCCTGTCTGGGACGTTGTCTTTGTATATCGGAGACCCGAATGTAGTTCGCATCCCCTTGGTTAGCGTGAGGTCCTTCACCGCTGTGGGAAGTCCATGGAGTGGCCCCAAAGCTTCTCCATTGGCAATCGCTGCGTCCGCTGCTTTGGCTCCGTCTAACGCCCGGTCAGGGTGAAGAGTGACGATCGCGTTGACAGTCGGGTTCACCTTCTCAATTTGGGCCAGGTGTGCTTCCATAACTTCGACCGCCGATAGGTCGCGGTTGCGGATCTTATCTCGAATTTCCCTGGCTGTTAGGTAACAGATTTCATTGCCAGTCATGTGAATATCCTTTTGTCGCCGTTGACCCGTATAGTTCCTGGTGCAAAATGGTCTCGCCTACGCTGAGTTGATATCAGTGAATCACAGTAGCTGCGGTTGCCGGTTGGAAGCTTACCGGCTACATCAGATTTAGTTCCGCGTATCCGCTTTCAACAACTTCATTACAACGCTTGCGAAAAGAAGTTTGAGTACCGCTGTAACGAGCGACGATTCTCTTTTCTCTACCATCTAGATTATTGTTTACGCCAGTCATCCAAGAGTCGATCTGATTAGCCAGAAGCCCTTCTCCCTGTTCCAATACGTGTTGATACCAACTGGCTACCGCTTTAGTCGTCGCTTCTGCTCGAGTCAAATTTTGAGCCGTCATATGTTCGATCAGGTCGGCTATCCATTCGACATTGAATTCAATACTCCGGGGATTGTTGCCCAAGAGCGCGTGCGGACCGAGGATCATGAACAGGTTAGGGAAATTATTGATTTGAATCCCAAGAAAGGTCGATAACTCCTCGCTCCATTGATCCTTTAACCTGCGACCATCGACACCCGCGATGTCTATCTTGTTGTAACTACCCAATATTGCATCGAACCCGGTGGCATAGATTATGAGATCGAACTCAAACTCTCTATCAGCCGTAACTATCCCATCAGGAGTGATCTTTTCGATCGGGGTCTCAATGATATCGATCAGTTCGACATTGTCTCGATTGTAAGATTCGTAATATCTAGTTTCCAGAGGAACTCGCCTCGTCCCAAAGCCGTGATCTTTGGGAATCAGTTTCTCGGCAGTTTCAGGATCATCCACCCGCTGCCTGATCTTGTTCGCAACGAACTCCGACATCGCTTCGTTCGCTTTAGGGTCTGTTGCAATGTCTTTAAAATTTCCTTGCCAGATACCGAAGCCTTTGCTGGCGTATAGATTCTCCCAGAACTCATATCGCTCTTCTTCTGAAACCCCAAACGTGGACCTTGAGTCGGTAGTGTGTAGAAACCCCGCTGCGGATTGATTACATGTCTCAAAGATCTCTTCATAATTCGCCCGTATCTCTCTCATCTCATCGGGTTCGATCTTTGCGTTATGTAAGGGAGCACACCAATTCAGCCGACGTTGGAACACCGTTAGATGGCCGACATCCTTGCAGACCTCTTGAATCGTCTGTACGCCGGTAGCGCCTGTCCCGATCACTGCCACTCTTTTCCCTGTATAGCTCACAGGTTCATGTGGCCATCGGGACGTGTGAAACGACTGACCTTTGAAAGAATCTATCCCTGGAATTCTCGGTAGTGTCGGTTGAGAGAGCAGGCCGATTCCTGTAATGAGGAACCTACTTCTAAACCGGCTGCCATCTTGCAACCGGATTTCCCAACTCCTAATATCATCGCTGTAGATCGCTGACTGAACTTCGCTAGAAAATTGGATGTCTTTGACCAAGTCAAATTTGTCTGCAACGTACTGAAGGTAGCGAAGAATCTCAGGTTGTGACGCAAAATGTTCGGACCAATCCCATTCATCGAGAAGCTCCTGTGAAAAGGAATATCCGTACGAGTAACTTTCCGAATCGAACCGAGCACCGGGATAGCGATTCCAATACCAGGTGCCTCCTACTCCCGTACCAGCCTCGAACACGCGTACTTTCAGGCCGATATTTCGCAATTTATAAAGCTGATAGAGGCCAGCTACACCCGCTCCGATTACGATCGCGTCGAAGTCAAGATTGGTATCCGGGTTAAGGGCACTCGAGTTTGTCGCAGGTTGAGTCATTTCACTCTCTGTTCGTTCTAGATTAAATGGATATACCGTTCAGTATCTCATCGGGCGATTTCAAAAATAACTTGTAATTACTCCCTTCAATTAGGAACGAAAGTAAGTAGTACAACTGGTTATTCCAAAATGGCCGACATATTACGCCGGAATCTTGAGCTACTTCCTACCAGTGACTCCTTGTTCCTTTCCAGACGGCTCACTGGGAGATTGGCAGGACTTAGTAGTGTTCAGTGAATAGTTTATTCTACGGAGCCCTCGATGGGAGATTTTTGGGATCCCAGAACTAGGTCGTTTCTACCACCAAGGCTGGCCAGATTGCTGCGTTCGATGGAGTGAAACCCATAGTCTTAACCCTTTTTTGCTCGTCGGCTAATCCGATTGATTCTCTGGCGGAAGTGATGCAGTACTATCAGAGTGATTTACTATTCGGGATAGACCTGTTAATGATTCAGGTGTAGAACAGCCGTCAAGAGCCCTCTGCCCAAAATTTCCGGTATCTGCCTGCCGAACACCGCGTCAATCTTGTGTTGGGTGTGATGACCGCGAGAAACTTACGACTGAAAACCAGTTGGAAAACTGAGGACCCGACTCTGGAAAAAACCCAAACTGAGGAGTAGATCTGTGGCAATCAAGACCATTGCGATCATCAGCCCGGGAGACATGGGAAGTGGAATCGGAAAAGTACTTGTACAAGAGGGATATCAAGTTCTTACGTGCTTAGAAGGAAGAAGTCCCCTTACGAAAGAGTTGGCACTAAAATCAGGGTTCCAAGACACCCCAAATATTGCTTCACTACTGAGCCAAACAGATTGTCTGATATCTATCGTACCTCCTGAATCGGCTCTTTCTGTTGCCCAAGAGATAGCCGAACAAATCCAGTCGGCAAATTCGGGCCTGATATACGTGGATTGCAACGCGATCGCTCCCCAAACAGCCCTAAAGGTAGCAGAAATCATTGAGGGCGCAGGAGCGCGCTTTGTGGATGGCGGAATCATAGGTTCTCCACCTGAAAGGAAGGGGTTAACCCGCGTCTACATCTCAGGTCCTGACACGTCAGAATTACTAGAACTGCACGGTCAGAATCTTGAATTCCGCGACTTGGGAGATAAAATCGGGACTGCTTCGGCCTTGAAAATGTGCTATGCGTCTCAAACGAAAGGCACCACTGCCCTTTGGCTTCACACGATTATCACTGCGCAATCGCTTGGTGTTCTCGATGCCCTGCGAAACGAATGGACATTGAGCCATCCTCCGTTGTGGGGCCGTATGGAAGACAATCTTCCCACTGTTCCTCACAGGGCTGGAAGGTGGATAAGTGAAATGAAAGAAATTGCCCTCACTATGGATGGAATAGGGTTGGCCCCAGACGTTTTTGAGGGAGCAGCTGCCATGTATGAATTGGTAGACGCCGTGTTTAATCAAAAGGGCTACAGTGAAGGACCACCGATACTGGAGTTGCTCACTATGATTGAAAACCATCTTCATCACCAAAATGAATAGCCACAACGCACCGGTAGATAGCCAAATAAGACGCTGAATTAGGACGCAGACAATGAAAGTAAGCTAACCATCTGACTGGGATTAGCTCTCCTCAAAGGCTCGGAGCGCTTGGAAATCTGGGACGTTGACGTGCTACTGCTGTCAGCCGGGTATGCTGAATTCCGGAAGCGTGGAGATATCGGACCGGTGGCGGCCTAACGAGGACGTCGCCGATGTGGCTTGGAATAGATATTCCCATCAATGCTGCCCCTGTCTATCCCGTGCTTGTATCTCCGACTATCTTTCAAGTTGAATCTGTCTAGCGGAGAGAACTCCTGGCTCCGTATCGCTGCTCTCGTGCTGGCGATGTGGAGGTAATGCTCCACCATGACCAACGTCGAATGCCCCAGGTTCTGCTTAAGCAAGAAGACGTCGCCTCCGTTCAAGAGGAACGAAGTGGCGTAGGTATGCCTAAGCAGATGGGGGTGTAACCGCGGGACCCCCACAGCTTTCGATAGACGCTTGAAGTATGACTTTATCG
>SMXK01000019.1 GCA_004356265.1 Bacteroidota bacterium | reverse complement strand
TTTTCCCTGAACAAATTTTTCGGCCCCGCACATTTCCGTATGAGTCACTCGTTCGAACTGTCGTCAGGCTCTTTTGGTGGCCGCGGCTCATCCTTGGGGATGTACACGAATTCGATGATGTGGCAGTTCAGTAGCAAACTGGCTGCTCGCGCTGATATCGCCTTCGCCTATTCACCTGATGGAAATAATAATCTGAACAATGTTGTAGGCGGCGGTAACAGCGGACAGGTTTTCATCCGGAATGCTGAGGTGGCTTACCGTCCGGCCAAGAACATGCAGATTCATCTGTCGTACCGTAATAGCCCGTACGGAGGTTATTACGGCGCAACCGGATACGGCGGATATGGGCGCGGTTACGGATACGGGAGCGGTTACGGTTACCAGAGCGGTGGTCTGTTCCAAGCAACGTATGGCCGTGATTCCCGCGACATGTTCTGGAATAACAATTTGAATTAGGCCGGATAGCCTGTTTCTGCGGTTCACGGCCGCAAAAGATATTCTGTCAGAGGGATTGCGCGGTGGTTGCCTGAGAGCACACCGCGTTTTCTGTATTACAGTCGCCTGAGTCAATTTATGGAGCAAGAGGTTAATCCAAACGAAAACAGGAGGCTGAATGCCGGATTGATAACCGTTGGGTTAATATTAGCCGTCTTTCTGGTCAGCTTTTTATCGCGGGTAGTATCTCCCAAGCCAGAAGTCGAGCGTGTTTATAATCCACATGGCCTGTTAGGGGACCTCATTCAGGTTGATGTACGAAATGGCGTTGGAAAGTCTGGTTTGGCTGGCGAAATGACAAAGTTTCTTCGTGATACTGGTTTTGACGTTATCGAACACGGCGATCACAATTCATTCGATGTTGATTCTACGGTCGTTCTGGATCGAATCGGAAACCTGGATGCCGCGTATCAGGTGGCTCTTGCGTTGGGAATTCCATCAGAGAAGGTGAAAACTGAAATACGAACTGAATTATATCTGGATGTTTCGGTGATTATTGGCTCAGATTATCAATCCATACGGCCATTTACTGGTCAATAATTTCCGTTTCGATAATTTACATTTTGAGGTAACAAGCTGAGTAACGCAGAAAATATCGGGCTTGACGAGTTCGTGATTCCAGACAGAACCGAGAAGAAGGAGCGTGTCACGCAGGTTCCTGTTAAAACAATTGCAAGACTTGCAGTTGACGCGATTCTGGAGAAAAAAGGACATGACATTCTTGTGCTCGATGTGCATGAAGTGAGCGGTATTGCGGACATCTTTATTGTCGCTACCGGAGATTCAGACTTGCAGATCCGCGCAATCGTAGAGTCGGTCCGGACGAACCTGAAAGAAAAGGCCGGTGAAGGTCCGTGGCACGTTGAAGGGAGCGATCATTACCAGTGGGTTTTGCTGGATTACGTCGATTTGGTCGTTCACGTATTTCAGAATGAAACGAGGGAGTTTTATTCACTCGAGCGCCTGTGGGGTGATGCTCCAAAGGAAGAAGTTGATGACTTGAAGGACTCGTCATTCATAAAAATACTGAAGGATTGACATGAAAAAGGCACCTGCATGGATGCTGTCCATGATTCTTGTAGTAAGCTCCGGTTGTATGTCCGCGAATTCCGGCGGGGGCAATGTAGAATCGGGATTCGGAAATAGAGAGACCGATGGAGAGGGAGGTCGTTCCACTATTGTAATTACATCCGTTCCGAATGTGAATGAGTATGTGGTAAGCCCGGTGCCATTCGAGTCAGCCGATATTAGGGTCGGAACCCGAGAGAACGGTACGGCGCCGGTTGAGATACTTGTGAAAGGTGCGTTTCCCGACTCTTGTACAGAATTACACGGAGCCAATCAGACCCGGACCAATTCAGAAGTCATCGTCAACATACAGGCTCGACGGCCGGTAAACGCCGTGTGTGCATCTGTGATGCGCCCGTACCGGTTTTACCTGACCATTGACGGAACGTTCGAATCAGGTCGGTATACGTTGGACCTGAACGGCGTTCGTCAGGTATTCGTGGTTAACTAGATTGTCGAGTATCATTTCTGCCCAGAGAGGCCTTGCGGCGATAGCAGCAGGTGTTCTTAGTTTTTTCCTGATTGCCGCTAATCCGTTCAGTAGCGGAGCCCCGGCAGGACGGACCGGAGCTCCAGGTGAGGGAAATTGTACGTTTTGCCACAAAGGGTCACTTGTAAACAGCGGCCAGGGAAACGTTGTCATTAACGCACCGGCATCTTCTCAACCGGGTGTGACATATGATTTTACAGTCGTAGTAACGGATCCGATAGCAACCCGATTTGGGTTCGAGATCACCGCCAAGACAGATGGTGCTGTTTTCGTTGGGGAGTGGATTCTTGTTGAGGCGTCCGGGACTCGTTTTGCAGGTACAGGCACAGATTATGTAACACACAACGAACCCGTCTTTCTAACGAATTCGACCGCGTTTCTGGTTCGGTGGAAAGCACCCGCAACCGATGTCGGAGATATCACATTCTTCGCCGCTGGAAACGGTGCCACACTGGGTGGGTCGTCAGGTGATCTGATTTATACGTCGTCCATACGAGTTAGTGCAGGCGGCATGGTGCATTCAGAGTCAGAAAATGTTATCGCAGATTTCAGGATAACTGATGTATTCCCGATCCCGTTTACCGAATACACCACGTTTAAGTTTGATCTTGCACAGCCCGGGTTTGTTAAGATCGAAATATTTGATATCACGGGCCGTGAGATCTACACAGCTTCCTTGGGCTCGTTTTCAGCCGGCTCTCATTCCGCCCGGTTGTCCTCCGGAAATATGCCGGGTGGTATTCTCCTGTATAAACTGATTGCGGGAAAAGAATCAGCTACAGGTCGAATTATCCTTATCCGATAACGGTTTACGGACGGTCGCCCTGTATGGTGCTCCCACTGGTCTGCAGTTTGTAGATTGCTTCGATCTCGGCCGGGGTCTGTCGATACGTTGAATCACCAATGATGTCTGCAATTGAATTTGTAAAGTCGGCAGCAGCCTCGAAGTCCGAGGCATCTACGTAAAACCCTCTTACAATTTCAATGAACCTTGCTGCTTGCTCCAGATCACTCCTCGATCCATTATTTTTAACCGGGTGCAGAATGACTGGCTCAGCCATTTTCAGAATTTCGACGCCGCGTTCATGTTCACCAAGCATCCTGAAAACATCGGCCATAAATATATATGACATTGCATCTCCCGGAATGGTCTCGAATGGGACTTCATCAACAAACCATTCGATCAATTCTCGAGCAGTTTCTTTATCCCCAGCGGTGATCAGTCCTTGTGCGGTGTGAGTGAAAATATTCCGATAGTTGTCGACCATTCGCCTGATATTTTCGTCGTAATACACGTCCGGGTCATTCAGATTGGTGAATCTGAATAGTTTCAGACGCTCTGGTGAGACTGACGGTACCACCCTCCCAAGGGGCTCGTTGTGTTCGATCGGAACGACGCGAAATGCCTGCCCTTCAGCTTGAAAATAATTCTTCAAATCCAGTTGTCCGCTGGGCGCTACGGTGACTGCAAAATAAACAGGTCGTTTCCAGTCCTGCATAGCGTTGGTAATCAAGATGTTCAGCGCTGCCTGGTCAGCTCCATGTAATATCCTGATTTGGTCGTTGTAACGACGGCCGCGAAGAAGCCACTGCATAGGGGACTGAATCTCGCTGGAGTCTTCAATCTGGATCCGAACATCATCTTTTGCAAATATCCGCTCTTTATTGACAGGCAGAAACATGGTGTCCGGCTCCCACAGCATAATCGTAAGATTGTCGATATCCCGATCGCTCATCGTAATCGGAAGCGGAGCGGATTTACGCGAACTCTGGTCGCGTAGCTGTTTTATATACCACGGCGTATTAAGCAGAGACAGGTTTACAACACGAACATCGGTTCGTTGTCCTTCAACTTCTTGAAGATACCAGAGTGGAAACGTGTCGTTGTCGCCATTGGTAAATAATATGGCATTTTCTTCGACGCTCATCAACATGTTGTAAGCGTAATCGCCCGCGACGTATCTCCCGGAACGATCATGATCATCGTAATTCACGATCAGCATCAACCCCGGTACGAGGGCAAATAATACGATGCCTACCACGTACGAAGATGTCAGGCGCGCACGGGCAGACGCCAATTTTTCGGCGAGCGCTTCACCGGTCAACTGAACAATGGCAGTGGCCCCGATTCCAATCCACATGGAGAACGCAAAGAAACTTGCCACATAGGAATAGTCTCGTTCTCTGGGTTGCATCGGAGACTGGTTCAGGTATAGAATTATCCCTATACCCGTGATGAAAAAGAGCACACCAACAGCAAATGCACGTCTCCAATCTCTTAGAAAATGAAAAAGGAGTCCGATAAGCCCAAGGAATAGAGGGAAACCGAAATAAGCGTTTCTTGAGGCTTTTTGGCTCGGAGTTATATATTGATATCGATTTGCCTCTGCGTCTGAAAATCCGGTTATCGAGGGTGCGTCCTGAACATCACTGGCGCGACCCACGAAATTCCAGAGGAAATACCGTAAATACATGTGACCAACCTGGTACTTCCAGAAAAATTCCGTATCTGACCGATATTTGGCATACTCCCGATGATGTAATGGATCGCTGGAGTGTCGTCTTGGAAATAAAACCTCACGATCGGTGTTAATTTGTCCGGTCCTGTTGTCGAACGTGTTTCCTTTTAGAATGGGCGTTTGGCCGTATTGCTCCCGTTTCAGATATGAAATGATCGCCTCGACTGTTTCCGGGTCGTTTTCATCAATCGGTGGATCAGCAGCACTTCTGATGAAAATGATAGCGTATGTTGAATATCCGATGAGCACCATGGTGATACACAAGACGACCAAGTTTGCGGCCTGATGGCTCTTCGACTGCGTGTAATGGATCGCATATATGATCGCGGATACGAACGCCAGACTCGCCAGGACAGGAGCCCCGCTGTTACCAATCACGTCAGGCAGAACCTGAACGATGCCGGGATACATGATTAAAAATGCTCCCGACGCGACTGCCCCAGTCACAATAAGACCCATCAATCTCTGCCGAAACGTCCATTCCGGCTTATCGAATTCAACGAAAAATACGATGAGAGCGATGAAAAACAGTGCGAGTAAGTTCAGAAGATGTATGCCTATTGCCAGTCCAAACAAGTAGGCGATCAAGATCAAATACCGATTAGCATCAAGTCCGAACAGGTGACCACCGCCCTTCATTTTTGATTCCTCGATCTCAGCCAATTCGCGCCAGCGAAGTACGAGCCAGATGGTCGCCGCTGTAAAAAACATCGACATGGCGTACACTTCGGCCTCGACCGCATTGAACCAGAACGAATCAGAAACCGCAAAAGCAGCAGCTCCAATTACTCCTCCGGCCAGTGCCGAAATACGGTCTGTAGGAGTCCACCCGGACTCGGGCCCCTGCCACTCGCGAACTAACCGGACGATAATCAGGTGCAGGAGTAAAATTGTTGCGGCACTGCATAGAACGGATATCAGGTTGATGGAGAATGCGATGTACTCCATCGGGACAAACATCGAAAACAGTCGCCCGACGAGCATAAAAAATGGCGCCCCCGGGGGATGAGAAACCTGCAACCGGTTGGCAATCGCAATGAATTCGCCAGAATCCCAGAATGAAGTGGCTGGTGCAACTGTCAGTAAGTAAATGACGAGCGCGTAGACAAACACGCCGGCGCCAATCCATTTTTCTTTTTTTTTCCAGTCCATTTAAGCGGTATGAGAGTCGGGTCGCCGGTAATCACGAAAGTTATGGTCCCGAGCCATAAGTCTACCAATCATATGCCCCGCAAAGATGTACACTTAGGTCGCTCTCGGGTAAGAAGGGAACAGCGCTATGAACGCGATCACGGTTGGATTGATTCGACATATTCTGCTCCGGCAATCATTACCACCAGTTCGCCCCGAACTCTGTCGCGCCCGGCGAACTGCTCAAGCACGTGGCTGACTTTTCCACGACTGAACTCTTCGTACCTCTTCGTTAATTCTCGGGCGACCACTACATACCTGTCGGAGCCCAGAACCTCATCTATCTGTTTGAGCAGTTTGACGATTCTGTGCGGCGCTTCGTAAAGGATTGTCGTGCGCTCTTCTTCCTGAAGAGCTGTTAATCGCTTTATGCGCCCCTTCTTCTGAGGTAAAAATCCTTCGAAGACAAATCGATCTGTTGGCAAACCGGAGGCCGTAATCGCAGGAATAAGCGCGGATGGGCCAGGAAGTGGCACAACATCTATTCCGGCAGCAACCGCTTCTCGTACAATGAGATAACCAGGATCAGAGATTCCGGGAGATCCCGCGTCGGAAACGAGGGCGATACTAGATCCAGCTTTAATTTTTTCAATGAGAGCCGCCGTTTTCCGGTGTTCGTTATGCGCGTGAAAACTCGTACGAGGGGTGTCGATGTCAAACTGGTCGCATAGTCTGCCAGTGGTTCTGGTGTCCTCACACGCAATCAGATCCACCCCCTTCAAAACTTCTACAGCTCGGAAAGTAATATCAGACAAATTGCCGATCGGAGTCGGAACGAGGTATAACGTCGAAGCCAGAATGGTTTGGGACTTTTGTTTGGATCGAGCGGACCCCTTTGTATGCATGATTATGGCCGGTTCAGCGATGGGATCTGCGATCCAGTGTAACCCGAATAATCAGGAAAGCAGCAATCAGTCCTGTGACCAGATTCCCAATCCACATTCCGATCCACGGTTCGATTTCTTGACGGTCGGCCAGCTTTTCTCCATTCACAAGTGATACCCAATAGAACATGAACAAGATAATGGCAATGCTGGCGGCGATTCCAAATCCCCCTCTTTTGATGGTCAGTCCGAGTGGAGCACCGATGAGCATAAAAATCAGACACGCAAAAGCAATTGACCTCTTTTTGTGTATCTCAACCCGGTAGGTATATGTGATGTGCCGTGCCCAGGCGTAATCGGATCGTCGTCGGTCGACGGTCGCCAGGTCTCGGCGCGCGATACTAAGGGCCGCATCATACACACCCCTCTCGTCTGCTACTGCCGAGGAATCCGAGGTTGTTCGAGTGGAAGGTAGAATCGTTCCTCGGTCCGTGAAGCGTTTTATGAATCGGTCTTCGACGACTCTGCCGGTGCCGATCGTAGAAAACAGGGTATCAATTTTATCTAATTCTGACTCTGTGACTGCGTACAGAGAGTCCAGAAGGTGCGTCATGACTGACGTCCGCATTGTCCTGTCATTGCGTCTCCCGGCACTGTTTTCCGATCGCTCAAAATTCAGGTCTTCAATTGAAATAGTCAGGTGGTGCCGGCTGAAAGTGAGTTTCTCGTATCGGTTTGCGGTGATGCTACCGGGAGGCCTTCTTCGGTGGATTTCTCCATCAAAAAGCATCATGGACAACGACCGTCCGTCTGCACTTGACGTGAGTTGACCCCTCCGGGCCGTAATATCCCTGCGATACCGAACACCGTCGGTATAGTCATAAATGATCACATCTCTGAGTTCGCCCGGGTTGGAAGGTGGCATCTCACCCACAAAAATACTGTATTCGTCGATTCCATCGTAAAACACTCCGGGTTTCAGATCAAACCCCGGTTTCGCAATTCGAATATCCCGCCACAATTCATTCGCTCGATAATTCGCTTGTGGCAGTAACTCATTATTGAAATACCACATTCCGGCGGTGAAAAAAACTCCAACCAGGATCGCGGGCCAGACTAATTGAGGAAATGAAACGCCTGAGGCTTTGATAACGCTATAGGCGTTCTGGTCGACTAGTGTCGCAAATGACATTAACGAAGCAATCAAGATGGCCATGGGGACGGCCAACACCACCATGTAGGCCAGATTGTAACTGATCAATTCGACATATATACCTACCGGTATGCCTTTGCCCACCAGTTCCGGCATGTATTTTATCAACCACTGCATTACGAGCAAGAACACAAGAAGCATGACCGACCCGATTATCGGGCCGGGTAACATCCTCAGAATCATCTTGTGGTAATATCGTAACAAGTGCGGAAGGTCTTGCCTTACCTTAAGCGTGTGATGTCAATAATATAAGGAGAAGATGCAGTTAGAGATATTTACGTTCAATCCCTTTTCAACAAATTGTTACCTGTTATCAAGCAACGGAAAATGTGCGATCATCGATCCTTCCTGCCAGACAGAAGACGAGTTCGATACTTTGACAGATGCCGTTGCCGCATCCGGTTGTGAAGTCTCAACGCTTTTGCTCACCCACGCACATATCGATCATATTTTTGGCTGCAAGCGGGTGAGTGAAAAATTCGACCTGCCGTTTTTACTGCATGAAGAAGATGTACCGCTATTTGAAAATGGCCCGACGCAGGCCGCTATGTTTGGCGTTCCGTTGGACGTTTCCGGAGTCGCGATTTCTCCGTTGACCATTGGAAGCACATTGGCAATTGGTGAGTTGTTGCTTGAAGTAGTGCACACACCCGGTCATTCTCCGGGGTCTGTATCCTTCATCGAACAAAACCATCGATTTGTGATTTCCGGAGATGTACTCTTCAGCGGTTCGGTTGGCAGAACTGACCTCTGGATGGGCTCCATGGACGTCTTACTTGAATCTATATCCACCCAGTTGCTGACGCTGGAAGATGATTTCGCAGTCTATTCCGGCCATGGGCCCGCTACAACTATCGGAGCAGAAAGACAATCAAATCCCTTTCTGCAATCGCTGCAGATCTGATCACGACTGGTGTTCGAGCGAGAGAGGCCGGGATTCGACCTTATCGATTATTTCCTGATAATAGGACTCGTACATCGGCACAATCAATTGTTTGCTGAAAGAATCGATCGCACGTTTGCGGGAGGCCTGGGCCATCTTCATTCGCAAATCATCGTTGTCTAACATCTGCTTAGCCCTGTCGACTAACGCGTCTACGTCCCCAAGAGGGAAAAGAAACCCTGTGATTCCGTCTTGTATCAGTTCGGGAAGTCCGCCGACATCGGTGGCGATGACAGGAACGGCGCAGGACATCGCCTCCAGAGCAGCCAGGCCAAAGGTCTCCGATCCGGACGGTAATACAAAAATATCTGCAACAGACAGGATTTCACCCACGGGTTCCTGTTTCCCGAGAAATCGAATGTCATCCATAACATTCAATTCTCTGGCCAGGTGCTCGGTCGCCATGCGATCCGGGCCGTCTCCCACAAGAAGCATCTTGACCGCGTATCCGTCATCTTTAAGTCGTGCGAACATCTGAATAACATCGGCGACTCTTTTCACTGGCCGAAAATTCGAAACATGAACGAGCAGCTTCTCGCCGTTCGGGCACAATGCGAGTTTGAAATGATCTTTATTGAGGGGGCTGTATTGATCCGTGTCAATAAAGTTTGGAATTGCCCTGATATCCGCTTTGATCAGGCAGCTATTCAACGTTTCCTTTTTCAGATACTCGGATACAGCCGTTACTCCGTCTGATTGGTTGATGGAATAATCCACTATGGAGGCGAAGGACGGATCGCGGCCAACCAACGTGATGTCTGTACCGTGCAACGTTGTAATCACCGGTATTTTGATCCCTTCTCCGGCGAGTATTTGTCTGGCTAAAACCGCACTCGTCGCATGCGGAATGGCGTAGTGTACGTGCAGGATGTCCAGATTCCCGTGTTTCACGACATCAACCATCTTTGATGTCAAATTCAATGTGTACGGCGGGTACTCGAACAAGGGGTAGGAGTTAACGTCGACTTCGTGAAAAGAAATGTTATCCTTTATGTGTCCCAACCGGAAAGGCATGGAGTAAGACATGAAGTGAACGTCATGTCCTCGCTCAGCGAGAGCTTTTCCCAGTTCCGTCGCTACAACTCCACTGCCACCGTACACCGGATAACACGCAATTCCAATATTCATTCTTGTCCTTATTTAATTCGATTTCAAAACGTCCGTTTCAAGCGCATGTTGCACAAGAATACGATTCACTCAGAGTCGAACTTATTCGTAACTTGTTAATATCAATTTCGAAAAGTGAAATTATACACTCATTCAGGAGCTACCCATGTCTCGAACAGTTTTAGTTGCAGGTATTATT
>SMXK01000018.1 GCA_004356265.1 Bacteroidota bacterium | reverse complement strand
GCCTTCCGGGCCGTGAATTCATTCTGCCGTCTCTCAATCGAACGGTAGAATCCAAATTTCCTGAACAAATCCTGAATTCGAACGGTCGCACCGGCTCTCAGCGTGACGGTGTTGTCTATTCCCGCACCGATATTTCGATTAATGGCCCCATTTTTCCATCGAAATTTGGCCGAATACGTTATGTCCTGTATTTGAATCCAGTTCAGTGCATTGATATTGGTAAATCGGGGTCGGAATGAAGCTGTAAAGCTTTGATCGTTTACTTCGGTTCGAATTTCCGAGCTTCCTTTTATAGCTTCAGCAAGTACTTGTGTAGCCGGTATCATCGTCAGGCTCTTAACTTCATATGCGTCGGACCGATCGTCTTCATCAATCAGTCCCGCGTCTATCGCCTCGTCTATCGAGTACCCGGGATAAAGCGTATCACCAATCGCCACAGACGTCAGGGTGTCTACTCCGGCCTGGTTAAAACTTTGTCCGGTGTTGTAGTCGAAACTCAGGTTAAGAAACTGGAACGGATTGTATCGGAGACCGAAATTCCTTGTGTGTGTGAACGTATGTTTTTCACGGTTAGGAAATCGTACGATTAACGGTACGGTCGAGGTATCAGCTGCTGAAACGACGGGTCGATCTCGTGAATTCGAGAAATTTCTTTTGAGAGAAGCCGACGTCTGAACGGATTGAGGTGCGTAATTCAGTTGCAATCGCCCGATGGGTCCCAAGAAAGGTATTTTCTGAAGTAACCATAATGGTTTGACTGTGTATGCCTGGCCACGGTACTGGTAACTGAGGGTTGAATTCCATCTATTCGAATTATTAACCTGCAATGCCGGAGTTCGCGCCTCCGTTGCAGCAGACGAATACGTAAGCGCAACGCCGTCAATGGTCGTTCTCAAAAAACCTGATCCTGAGTTTGATTTACTCACACGCCCCGAAAATGACCGGGTGGTACTATGCGTCTGGGCAGCCAGAATTGCTTGTTCTTCAGCGACTTGTTTTTCCTCTTCCGACAGGTCATCCCGATCATTTATCTGCGAGAGGATTTCGTCCAGTCGAACGTCCCCACGCGTCGGCGAAAATCTTGGGGTCGATGTGTTGGACGCGTATTGAACAGACAGCGGGATAGACCAATTGTACCTGTCCGGGATAAGTTTGTTTGCCCGGATGTCCGTTGTCACGCTCCAGTCGTCAATATTATTCTGTTCGCGCTCGTCCAGACTGGAAGAAAGCGACCCGAATCCGTCAGTCTGAGAGCGGATACTTGCCCGGATGTTGCCGATATCGGCGAGCTTGATGTCTGCGTTTCCGACAGCTGCCCATCCGTTCGTTTCATCGTATCCGGAAACCCGGAGTTCATTCAGCCACACTGTGATTTCTTCCAGGATGTCTCCGAAATCGGTACTTGTAGAATCAGAGGCGTTCCGGATACCGATAACAATACTATTGATCCGACCCAGCGATGGATTTCCTTTGATGCCAAGCCTCGTACCCGGTGGGGCGAAAAGCTCTGCGTCTGGTACATCCGGCGCGGTCGGGATGCCGTTCACCACATTGTAGAAGATGCTGTCTGTGGGGAACGCAAGCCGATCCCGAGCAACTTTAAGCTGATTGAACGCACCCAATTCAATGTTCATGGAATTCAGGTCTTGGAACATGCCCTCATAATCGACATTGGTCTGCCACAAATCGTCAGCGTCTCCGGACGTCTCGCTGCTCGGCGTGAGGGGTTGTTCGTACTCATAGTAGTCATTGTTTTCGTTGGCACCGAGCCGAACGAACAAGCTGGCCTTACTCCTTCCTTCGTCTTTCGGGAGTGACTCAAGGCTCCGCCCGTCCAGCGTTCGGCCATGCATGTGCACAAACATGCGTAAATTCGAATACTTGAGCAGGTCAAGTGCCGTATTCTGCGTTCTGAAAATTCCCCGCTGCCGACCCGGGAGCAACATTTTTTTGCGCAGCAGTAATGATTGCTCTCGAGATTCCTGAATGACGCCGGTAGGAAGGCGAGTTTCACCAATGATCGTTCCGATCGGTGGAATGTAGACGTCGGCGTTTTCTTCGTTATTGATGCTCGATATGGTGAGCCTGTTCGACTCATCCTCGTCAGGGCCACCGGCCCCGTCGGACTCGATTAGAACCCGCTCCGATTCCTGCCACTGACTTCCGACGAGTTCCAGGGAAGCAAAGCGCATGGTGATTGGTACATCGTGCCCGGCCGTCCAGACCCGAATAGATTCAATCTGGCTGAAATCCTGAATCGAGCCGACTTTCCGCGTGAAATCTTTCACGGGGATTCGAATCTGATACCAGCCGTTTCCAACCCCGTTTTCGTCAGTGATTTCGCCTACAACATAGTCATTGGTTTCTTCGGGGCGGGCCAGAGAGTCGAGAGCAATACTAGACAATGTAAGTTCGTACTGAAAATAACTATTGTCTATATCAATGGTAGAGTTCGTGTTCTGATCTTCAGAATCAGGGTAACGCGAGTTTCCTCGAGGGCTGGTTGTATTTTCTGCAAGCTCCGACTGGGTCTCGAAACCGTTCAGCTCGTAACTCGGAAAATATTTTGAGAATCGCTCCTGTAAGTAGGGTGGCCGGGGGAAAAATTCCGTATTGCCGAAATATCGTTCATTTCCGTAATACTGGAAGTCATCCCCTGAAGGGTCGGCCATTGCTTTTGCTACTTCAGCACGATAAACAGGATCCGGATCGCTCAAATCGAATGAGTCCAGGAACGCTTTAAAATGTACTGCTTCCGTCGCATACGGGGGGTAGTCACCGCCGTATGACGCCAGGCCATCCAGTCCCAGATCCTCGGTTCTTTTCGTGTTGTCTTCGATATCGATTACCGAATTCTGTGTCGAATTGGGTAACCGGGCCCATTTCCCGATACTCGACTCGCTGATTTCGAACATCGACAAACCGTCCTCGTTATTCAGCTTCTCGTCGGGAATGACGTCTTCAGATATGCGTCCCAGGTCAATATATAAATGCGCCGATCGCCCTGCATCTCGCGCTGGGTTCTCTGGGAAAAGCCGTATGACAAATTCAACGAAGTCAATATTCTTGATACTGAAATCAGTGAATCCCTCCGGGAGCCGGTGAATCATTCCACCCCACGTATCCTTGGGATTGTCCAGAAAACCGCGCAGGTCGCCCGTGTAATTATACTGTCCGCGTTCAAACGGATTCATATACAAATCGAGCGTTTCCAGAGTCGAACCAAATTGTCCCTGTACGTCACGCGTAGGATATACATCCGTGATTTCAAGTATCTGGATAGGCTCAGGATCATCGTTATAAACGATGATCGGAAGTTCCTGCAGCGTGCTCGCGTTTATCCGGTACCAGGCAAATCCGCTCCGCCAGTTAGTTCTCAGCGAGTCTCCCAAGACCCCCGGTAAAATTCCGTTTCGATCTATGGCTCCGATCGAGTCTGGAGCTGATGCAAGATTCCAGGATCCGGGTTGCATCAGGGAAAATACGTTTTCAAATCCCTCAAAATCATCGATAAATGACGTTCCGTTTTGCTCATCTGTTGAAAAACTCCGGCCCAGGTCCGCCAAACGGTCCTCTGTACGTTTAAAAGCCTGCGTTTCAACATGATTTGGACGGAGCTGTGCAAACTCACCGGATACGTTGATACGACTCGGCTCACGGGTCTGTAATAGAGGAATCATGTCGATACCACTGGTCAACCACCGGGGTTCGAAGTTTAAACTCGCATCTGCGCCCCAGATCATGTTCGAAATCGGTTCGTCGCCAATCCTGAATTTATCCGACGGCGACTTTTCCTTCATGGTCATGACGGTCGCCCCGAACTGAAAATTTTGCGACGGTGTATAATCAGCCCGCAATCCGAGCAGGGTCTTCTTCCGCACGTTAAACAGGGAGTTCTGTTCGTAATCAATCTGGATTTGTCGACCGGAAATCAGGTATGCCGAGTTCGTAATGGTGAGCGTACCACCGGAGTAATCAACTACATAGTCCACAGTTTCCCGGAGTGGGGTTCCGCCCGAAGTAACACGCACCGATCCCGGTACGATGCCCGCAAAAGCGCGCAGATCGTAATACGCTTTTACGGAACCCTTGCTCACGCCTTGGATTCTGAATACATCGTGCTGAGAATCTTTGCGTGCATTGGCCTTTTTCTCCCGATACAGTGCCGTGAAAACGTACAGTCTTCTCAGCTGCTCCCTGGTTTCTTCCGGAAGGTCAGATTCTGCGATCAGTTTTTCCATGTGAGTACCGAAAGGCTCCAGCACCGGGAAAATCAGGTTGCCTCTCGCGGGCCGAATTGTATAATCAACGAGGAAATCAAACACGTCGTCGGGCAACAACGCACCGTCGGCATTTACCCGGTCCCAATTCAGAAGCTGCAGGAGCGTCTTGGAAGAATTCAGTCCGGGGAGGGTTTTAGTAGAAGTCTGTCCGGGTGGTTCATAATAGATCTGGAGTTCGAAATCGGCTGGTTGCACACCCCCAGTAGACAGGCTATAGAGATTTCTCATCTCAAGGTACCAAGCCGCCGGATTAAACGATCCGTCACGTGCTGGTTGCCGGAGCTGCACGGGCCGCAACAGCTTGAGAACGAGTTTGGTCTCGCTCTGGCCTCCATCAGATCCACCGGTTTCGGTAGAGAAGTCGCCGATCTGAACAGTCGTGCCGTTGGTCCGGTACCGATAGGCAACCGCCAGTGCTTCACTCTCCTGAAGCCGGGAATTCAATGTGATGTACCCGAGTACGGGATCGAGCGTGTAGTCCTGACCCTGATCCAGGCGTTTGAATTTCCCGATTTGATAGTCAGACGAAGTTAAGTTTTTGTTTTCTTCCAGCCATGAACCGGGAGAAGCATCGCCGTTTCGTAGAAACTGATCGATCTCTCCCGATTCCTCATCGTAACTATCGTTCGAATTGTCAGGAAGGACCGTATTCGTGTAGCCGGGTGGGTCCGCGTCAGGCCCGACCAGCTCGTCACTTTCCTCTCCCAGGTCAATCATCGCGACCACTTGGCGGACATTTAGTTCCTCTGGCCTCGTTGGCTGAAGGCGCCAGACCTCGATTTCTGTAATCCTCTCGAATACAGGTTCTACTCTGATATTAGGCGGGTCTTCGTGGGCATCTTCCCACCTGTTGCGGAAATAGTACGAGAGATAAAACCCGGTCATATCCG
>SMXK01000017.1 GCA_004356265.1 Bacteroidota bacterium | reverse complement strand
GGAGATTGTGCTGAAAGATTCGACGAATGCACTCCGACATTTATTGCGAACCGGCTGAAGGTTCTGCTTCAGATGAGTCTGGTTCTGATTTACGGTCTCCGAACGCCGGTTGTGCGCGTCGGCCGGTTTGCGGGACAATATGCCAAGCCACGCTCGACGGATCTCGAGAGTCGAAATGGCCTGAAGTTGCCGTCCTACCGGGGCGATATCATTAATGGACCGGCCTTCACGACCAAGGACCGAACTCCTGACCCGCAGAGAATGCTCGACGCCTACCGGTATTCGACCGCGACGCTGAATTATGTGCGGGCGCTTGGGGAAGGTGGTTTTGCGGACCTTCACCATCCGGAATATTGGGATCTGGGATTTGTCGTGAACGAGACACTCAGGGGTGAATACCAGGAGATCGTCGATTCGATATACAATGCTGTCCGGTTTATGGGAGCAATCGCTCCGAACAATATCAGCGAAGTGGAACGAGTGGCTTTTTTCACAAGTCACGAGGCGCTGCTGCTGCCGTACGAGGAAGCTCTCACGAGGACACATGACGTTTCCGGACGGATCTACAACCTCTCGACTCATTTCCCGTGGATCGGAGTGCGGTCTGCAGCGCTTGACGGTGCTCATGTTGAATACATGCGGGGAATCGCGAATCCAATCTCGTTAAAAGTTGGACCTTCCACAACGCCTTCAGACCTGACTGCTCTGCTTGATCACCTGAATCCCGACGATACGCCCGGGCGCATGACACTTACGACCCGTTTCGGTGTGAACGAAATCGAGAGACATCTTCCGCCTCTGATTGAAGCCGTCCGGGCCTCGGGAAAAGCTGTGTTGTGGTGTTCTGATCCAATGCACGGCAACACGATAACACTCAAGAACGGAATTAAGACGAGGCGTTTTGAAGACATTCTGGGTGAAATGGAGACGGCCTTTGACGTTCATGCATCCGAGGGCACTGTGCTTGGCGGTGTTCACCTCGAGTTGACGGGTGAAAACGTGACCGAATGCACGGGCGGAGCAAGTGGTTTGCAGGATGAAGATCTGGGACGCGCATACCGGAGTCAGGTTGACCCCCGTTTAAATGGCGAACAGGGATTGGAGATGGCCTTTTCTATTCTGAGAAAACGCCGACGGATGGCCGAGTGAACGTCTCTTGAAGAGTGCTCGTGACCGGATACGCGGCAGCCGGAAACGCGGCAGCTGCTCTATTCCACCGTATCAATCCAAGCGCCGCCCAATACATCGTCTCCCTCATACAATACAATCGCCTGCCCTGGCGTGATGGCTGTTCTAGCCTCAGGAAATGCCACGTGTAACACCTCCGATTCGTCCTGCCACGCCACGCACGGAGCCCCGTCGTCATTGTAACGAATTTTCCCGCTTGCAGACCGTTCGGTCTTTATGTCCGGGTACTTGATCGGGTTGAAACTACTGGCCGTTAACCGGAACCGCATTAAATCCTCCCGGGAGCCAATGGTAACCGTATTTGTGTCCGCGTCGATAGAGGTCACGTATACCGGATGACCCATCGCCAGCCCCAGGCCATGTCGCTGCCCGATCGTGTAAAACGGATAACCCTCATGTTGGCCAATAATTTCCCCATCCACAGACACATAGGGCCCCGGGCCCGCACGCTCGTCCATGTCCGGGACGCGGTCTTTCAGAAACCGACGATAGTTATTATCTGGCACAAAGCAGATCTCATACGAGTCTGGCTTGGCTGCGACGTGATCGAGCCCGAATTCTGAAGCCATCCGCCGGATCTCCGGTTTTGTCAGGTGACCAATAGGGAATATCGTCCGGGAAAAATTCTCCTGACTTACCCCCCACATCGCATAACTCTGATCCTTGTTGCCGTCCAATCCGCGCATCAGAACATACCGGTCCAACTCTTCGTCGTGCCGAATTCTTGCGTAGTGACCGGTCGCAATAAACTCACACCCCAGCGCGTCCGCTCGCTGCATGAGAGCATCCCACTTGATGTGGGTATTACACAAGACACACGGATTCGGTGTCCGACCTGCCATGTATTCACTGGTGAATTTATCGATCACCCAGTCGCCGAACTCTTCGCGGATGTCTACAATGAAGTGTTTAAAATCGAACTTCATTCCGACCGCGCGAGCATCGTTCATCGAATCGAGCGTACAACAACCAACAACTTTCCCATTCTGGCCGCCACTTTCGCGGTAGTCCCAGGTTTTCATGGTGATCCCAACGACCTCATAACCCTGTTCTTTCAGAAGAACAGCAGCAACAGAGGAGTCAACCCCTCCGCTCATGGCAACAAGTACTCGGCCTTTTGAGCTCATTAATCCGTGGATCGTCGTGATTCGTTCGATAGGTAACGCGTAGAACGTTTTTTACCGGAATCGTTCCAGACGATGTATCTTGATATCATGAAATTGTGCATCCTGAACGGTCCCAATCTGAATCTACTTGGTTCGCGAGAACCCGAGGAATACGGGTCTGACTCACTCGACGAGCTGGAATCCCGGCTGGGTAAACAATTTCCTGAGCTGGAATTCAGCTTCTATCAGAGTAATCACGAAGGAGATCTGATTGATTGGTTACAAGGGGCAGCGGATGAAGGCGCGAGTGGCGTGATTTTCAATCCGGGCGGATTCACGCATACGTCTGTTGCCATCAGGGATGCCATCGCCGGCATTCAGACGCCCGTGGTTGAAGTTCACATCACCAATATCGCATCGCGAGAGTCCTTCCGGCATGTGTCCATCACGTCCGGCCCGACAGAAGGTCAAATTTCGGGATTCGGACTGGATGGTTATGTACTCGCGGTTCGGTTCTTTATCGATCGTTCTGAATAGATGCCTCTATGAGCGGTTCTTCCAGAATTAAAAAACTGGCGTCCGAGACCGCTATCTACGGCGTGTCGTCCATTTTCGGGCGGTTGATCAACTTTCTCCTGTTTCCGTTTTATTCGCATCAATTTGCTCCGGAAGTGTTTGCGACGGTTGGTGTTATATATGCCGCATTCGTATTTCTCAACATTCTGTACCAGTACGGAATGGAGTCGGCTTACCTTAAGTTTTCTGCGGATTCCGATTCGGAACGCGAAAAACGGATAACCTTCTCAACTGCCCTCGGCGCACTTGCGGGCACCGGAATCCTGTTTTCTGCTGTCCTGGTTTTATTTCATGATGACCTGGGGGCGCTCCTTCTCCTGGACACCGACGGATCCCAGCTGCTCGTTTTGGCGGCAGGCATCTTGCTCATCGACACGGTAAATATAGTACCGTACGCTGAGCTCCGGCTACAGAATAAAGCCTGGCGATTTGCCTTCGTTCGAACTGCCGGAATCGTTACCAATGTTGTCCTGAACCTGGTACTAATTCTTCAGATGGACTTCGGGATCGAAGCCATTTTCATTGCGAATTTCGCCGCATCGATAGTCTCTTTGCTGCTGTTACTTCCGACTATCTGGCAAAAGTACCAATGGATTTTCAACCGGAAACTCGCAGGCGAATTACTTCGGTTCGGGTTACCATTCGTGCCGGCCGGTCTTGGATACGCACTCTCCCAGAACGTCAATATTTTCTTTCTGAAATACATGCCCGCCGATAGCGTTCTGCGATTGTATGGGGAAAATGAGGTTGTGCGAAAACTGGCTGACACCGCCGCGGCCGGTTCTGTGAGCGTGTATGCAGATTTTATAGCCGGCGCGTATATAGGAATCATCAAACTCGCAATCATAATGGCGCTTGTCATTCAGATGTTCAGGTATGCGTGGCAGCCATTTTTCCTTCAGCACGCGAAGGATCCGGATGCAAAAGAGTTATTCGCCCGCGTATTCACGTACCTCACCGGAGCCCTGCTGACGGTTTTTCTGGCTGTTTCGTTTTTTGCCGATGATCTCGTGGCGATTCCCCTGCCCGGTGGTCGGACCCTTATTGATCCTGCCTACTGGATCGGCCTATCGATTATTCCGATTGCACTTGTAGGCTTCATTTTCCAGGGATGGTATTACGCCTTTTCTGCGGGTGTTTACATCGAGAAAAAGACTAAATATTTTGTCGTTTGTACGCTCGCCGGTAGTGTCGTCGCGCTGGTGACCAATTGGATTTTCGTGCCTCAGTACGGAATGGCAGCCGCGGCCTGGTCCATGTCGTCCAGCTACGCCGTCATGGCGATCCTGTTATTTGTGATCGTGCAGCGGTTTTACCCCATACATTATCAGTGGAATCGTATAGCTATCATGATCGCGGGAGCAGCAGCAATTTTCTTCACCTGGTATATTCAGCCATCGACCCATACGATTTGGATTGAAGGAGCACTCGTTGGGGTCTTCACAGGGCTCGTTTTCTTCAGCACCAGATTCCGATGAACAGAATACCATGAGCCAGTATTACGAAACCCGGACCAGTATAATTCTGATCCGGGTCGAATTTTTTCAGAGAATTACCTAATGCAGTTCGACGGTAACTTTTACGATCTTTCCAGTGAAACTGTTGTCACCTTCTGCATATTCAGGAGTCACTGGTGTTGCCGCATCAAGACCTACATCAGCCGTCTCGTCTGCTGAGAAGAAAAATGGCGTGGTATTGCCGATTTCACCTTCCCCAACTTTCTTTCCGTTTACGAAGATAACACCAGTTCCTCCAGAGCCTGGCGCTTCACCTATGTAAGTAAATTCGTAGCGAATGGTAGCTTTTCCGGGAGAAATCGCATGGTCAGAGGAGATCGTATAGAGCTCCTTGCCAACCCAATTGTGCACGTATTTCGCCTTTCCGTCTTTCATGTACAAGCTCCACCCTGCAAATCGACCTCCTTGCGAAATGATGACACCTTCAGCACCACCTTCTGGTATTTCGACCTCAGCTGTAATCGAATGAGACCGGTTTTTCACGTTGATAAAAGTGTTTTCGGTCAGGTGTCGCGTTCCTGGGTACAGGGTCAGGGAAGTCCGGTCTCCCATCAAGTCAGGGCGACCAGCAATCGCCGCATTGAACCGCTCAAATGTGCGGTCGTCAATGGGAAGAACGTCGTACTTGATCGCTTCCTCAAGGAAAAGCGCCTGTAATTCTGCGAGTTTCCTTGGATTTTGTTCAGCGAGATCGACGGCCTGGCTAAAGTCTTCGTCAACATGATACAGTTCCCATACATCTTCATCGAGTGGACCGTCCGGAGCAGAAGCCCACGGAGTCCTGTGTTTCGTCGCAGCGACCCATCCATCATCATATATTGCGCGGTTTCCAAACATCTCGAAATACTGCCGAGTATGTCGGTCCTCGGCACCATCATCGTCAAAAGCGTACATCATACTTACGCCTTCGAACGGTTTCTGAATGGTGCCATTAACCGATGTTGGGAATGGTAATTTTGCCGCTTCCATAATCGTCGGACCCAGATCTGTTACGTGGTGCCACTGCGACCTTATTTCTCCTTGTGCGTCGAT
>SMXK01000002.1 GCA_004356265.1 Bacteroidota bacterium | reverse complement strand
GACAGAACCGGATGAGACTTGATACTATTATGAAGACCCCCGCCTTCAGCAAGACTCAGATCGTATTCGTTTCGATTCTGATGATCTGCCGCCCCCCAAATATCGATGGGAATTCTTTCTCCAGATTCGAGAGACGGTTCACCCGTGGTGTCCGCGTCCGCTGATTCTTGGATAGTATCCGTAGTTGTGTCCGTCGCCGGCTGCCGATCTTCCGACGACCTCGGTCGCACCGAAGATTGCAGAGATTGGGCTTGGAGCGCATGTAATTGTTCTCGATGCTCCTGGTCTTTCTCCTTCATCTCATTCCGGGCATCCTTTAATATGTCAGAAACCTTCTTCTTCTGAGACCTTGCCAACCGGCCAGACCGGATCCCGGTAAATAGTGTGTTTAACGATAACAGAAAAAGAAGGGCTCCAGCACCGTACGAAACCAGCTTCCAGAAGATGACAACTCTGATAGACGCCTGCCTGCCGATTCCGATGACGATGTAATTATCTCCGGACGGTATGGTAACCGTCAGCGACGAATCTGACTCGACCGTCGTGTACATAGTTGATATTACGGATTGTTCAGTGCTGCCGCTGAGCGTACTTGCGAGCAATCGATACTCGTCTGACTCATCCAGAACGGCCACCGAAACAGAGTTTTCGTGAAGTGAAATCGCACTGAGTACCGCTCCGTCAACGGCTGCGTTTTGATCAAACAATTCCGATCCGAATTGGTCTAGTAAACCGGATGCAACCTGGCGTGCGCGCTGCTCCAACCGGTCGTGTTCTACACTGCTGCAATAGGGAGGCAGGTATACGACTGTAGCAACAGTACCCAGAAAGAGCACAGCTGCAACGATGTATTGTCCGAAGTTATGTCGGTTCACAGCCGCCAAGTTCGCGTTCTAAATTATTCTTTTAATTGTATCTGGATGGTATCGGTTGGAAAGTATCACTGATAAGCAACTCGCATTTGTGAGAAATTTCGCGCCGGGCTGAGGGTCGCCGGTCGGCCGGACCCTATATTGAATGGCACGTTTAATTCCACCCATTTTTCCCCTTCTTCCCGAGTTATGCGCCAGAGCCGTTGGGTCATGAAGCAGGTGGAAGAATCGATGTCTCCGCAAGATTTCAGTCGCGATCTGAATAATCTGCCGGTAGAGTTGGCGACGTCGCTTTTGCTCCGCGGCATCGACTCGATTTCGAAAGCGAAATTTTTTTTTCGTGCCGGACTAAGCGACCTGCATGACCCGTATCTGATGAAAGGTATGCAGGAAGCGGTAGAACGCATCGATACCGCTCTGCAATCCGGCGAACGAATCATCGTCTATGGTGATTATGATGTGGACGGCACAACGTCTACGGCCGTACTGACATCGTTTTTAAGGACGTTTTCCGGCTCCGACTCGGGCTCACGTGAGTCGATCTCGTTCTTCATTCCCAATCGGCACATTCACGGCTACGGGCTTTCGCGCGCCGGGATCGATGTCTGTGCCGAGAATATGGCAACTCTGATTGTCGCGTTGGATTGCGGGGTAACGTCCGTTGACGAGATCGCATATGCTGGAGAAAAGGGTATCGATGTCATTGTGTGCGATCATCATACTCCGCTTGACGAACTTCCGGACGCTGTTGCTGTACTGGACCCGAAGCAGTCCGACTGCCCGTATCCGTTTAAAGAATTGTGCGGATGCGGCGTCACATACAAATTGGTTCAAGCGCTTCTGGTCCGCCAAAACCGAGATCCTGAAGAGGCTGAAGTCTACCTGGATCTGGTTGCCCTCGCCACAGCCAGCGATATTGTATCGGTAACCGGGGAAAATCGAATTTTATTACGTGAAGGGCTGATTCGGCTCCGTCAGAACTCGAGGCGTGGCCTGCGTTTTTTGGCCATGGAGGCCCGAACGAAACTCAGCGAGAGTTCATCTTCGTCAATATTGTTTACCATCGGACCCCGAATAAACGCCGCGGGCAGACTTGGCGAGGCTGACAGAGCCGTCCATTTACTTCTCTCCGAAACGGACGAAGATGCGGCTACTCGAGCCAAACAGCTTGAAGAAGTAAATAAGAAAAGGCGGGAGATCGACCGCGAAACACAGCAGACCGCCTTCAAAATGGCAGAGCGCAAGTTGACTTCTGCGGATCTCAACACTCTCGTTTTGTACAATCCGGAATGGAACGTCGGCGTCATTGGAATTGTCGCCAGTCGACTCGTAGACAGATTCTACCGACCCACAATATTACTTACGTCTGTAAATGGCATCGTAAAGGGGTCATGCCGTTCCGTAAATGGAGTGAGTGTCTTCGAGGCTCTGCGAGATTGTCAGGACCTACTTACTGACTTCGGCGGACATACTTACGCTGCAGGTGTAACGTTATTGGAAGAGAATGTACCTGCGTTCACCAAACGATTTGAAGAGGCCGTCAGTAAAAGAATCGGACCGGAATTGCTCGATCCCATACTGGAAGTTGATACAGAAATGAGTCTGTCCAGCCTGACTGAAAGATTCTGGGCCGTTTTGAAGCAGTTCGAACCTTTTGGACCTGACAACAAGGCTCCCGTCTTCTGGGCGAAAAACCTCTTGCTTACAGGGCGCCCGAAAGCCGTTGGGCACGAACGCACACATCTCAAATTTTCGGTTATTCCTAAATTTGAAAGTGCCAAACCAAGGGATGTAATCGGTTTCCGAATGAGCGATAAAATGGAAATGCTCTTAACGAGCAAAACATCCGGCGAACCGATTGATCTGTTATTTTCTGTCCAGGAAAATACCTGGAACGGTCGAACTACGATTCAGCTTCGTGCTCTTGATGTCCGGCTCTCATCCAGTTCGTTTCCATCCGGGTAAACGCGCGTGTTTCCTAATTCGTACAGATATTTTCCAATAACGAGATGGTTGCCCGGTTATTCTCTTGCTAATGCCAGACGCGATCTCATTGCCGGTCTCTCGGTTGGCGTGATGCTTGTGCCTCAAGGAATGGCTTACGCGGTTTTGGCAGGAGTGCCACCCGTAATTGGTTTATACGCATCACTCGTACCACTCTTGATGTACCCGATTTTCGGGACCGCACGACATCTCGCTGTTGGCATCGTAGCGATCGACTGCATTATTGTTGCGGGTGGATTGAGTCAGATCGCAACGCCCATGACGGAGGATTACATTGCTCTGGCCATCATGCTGGCGTTCCTGGTTGGGGCCTTGCAAATGGCGATGGGCTTATTGCGTCTCGGTTTCATCGTCAATTTACTGTCGCGACCGGTTACTCTCGGGTTTATGTCCGGGGCGGTTATCATCATCGGTGTCAGCCAGTTACCCGATCTTCTCGGAATTGCGAAACCGGTCACTTCGTCGCTGACGGCCGTTCTGGTACAGACCGTAACCCATGTTTCTGAGATTCACCTGTTGACTACCGGGCTCGGTATCTTGGGGATCGTGATCATTCTTGCTGTCCGGAAGTGGCTTCCCAGGCTTCCCGCTGCGCTGATCGCCGTCGTTGCCGGAGCCACACTTCTGACTGTTTTCAGCCTGGATGAAGCCGGTGTTGCCGTCGTCGCCCAAATTCCGTCGGGGCTTCCCGCCTTTGCGATCCCCGAGTTCCATCTTTCGTCTGTCCGGGCTCTTCTACCTACGGCATTTACTCTTGTGCTGGTTCAATTCATGACATTGATCTCGTTGGGCTCGTTTTTCGCGGCCAAACATCGCTATCAGATAAGTGCGAACACAGAGTTTTTCACGCTCGGCGTGATGAATCTCGTCGGGTCAATGTTCAGAGCAATTCCTGTGTCAGGAAGCTTTTCGAGGTCGGCTGTGAATGAACATGCGGGTGCCGCATCCGCGTTGTCGAACGTTGTTGCCGCCCTCGTTGTGGGTATGGCGCTATTGTTTCTGACGCCGGTGTTTGCATACCTCCCCATGTCTTTGTTCGCCTCCATGATCATCGTCGCATCGCTCAGCCTGATCGATATTTCGGAGGCCCTGTATATCCTGCGTACGAAACGAGTCGATGGAATTATCGCCCTGAGTACGTTCGCTGCGACGCTCCTTCTGGGTATTCATCAGGGAATATTATTCGGAATACTGGCCTCCGCTGCAGCGGTTGTTTACAGGGTGAGCAGGCCGAACATAGCCATTCTCGGGCATCTTCCGGGGAGTCGATCATACCGCGAACTTGAATTTTTCCCGGAGGCAAAGGCAGTTGAAGGCATCGCGATACTGAGACTCGATGCATCGTTCGCGTTTACAAATGCGAGATACGTTCGCACCCAGATTCTTATTCAGGCAGACAGGGAAGATATTCGAGCGATCGTACTGGACGCGAGTAGTATTAATGACCTGGATACCACCGCACTCGCAGTTTTGATAGACATCACAAGGACACTGCAGGAACGCGAGATCGATCTCTATTTCGGTGGCATGAAAACGGCCGTTTTCAGAGTGATTCAGAAATCGGAATTGGTTGATATGCTGGGAGAGGATCGATTTGCTCTGAGTCCGTATCGCGCTGTGAATCTTGTGCTTTCTGGATGGGGACGAGAAACAAACGATATTCCCGTCGAATCGAGCTAGGTCAATTCTGTCGTGTCTTGGAGCAGACGCTGACTATGCTCAAGGCGGGAGGCCCACACCCTGGACCAGAATGTGAGAGCGTCCATGTCGGCATCTTCGGCTGCAGCGAGCCAGTTTGTCGCCTCTGTTCGGCACATGGTGTCGAGCAAGGCCGTCAACTCGTTTTCTTTCGAATACGTCCGGGAAGAATCGAAAAGCGTGGTCAACATCTGCTGGCGACTTCCGAATCCGGCGGGTACACGAACGTTTCGGGCCAGTTCCGAAATGTCATTACGTGATAAAAACATCCCACAACGTACCGCTGTTGTGAAGTGACCAGCCAGATCACGGACTGAAGACACATCCTCACGGGCTTTTTCGGAGCCAGGCCTTGGACGTTCAAATTTAGCTTCAGTGAAAGCACGCTCGTCGATCAAAACCTTCAGCAGCGCCGTCAATAATTCAGCGTAATATCCGTCGGTCTGGCGGTAAACCGCGAACGCGAACGCTGGCACCCACGACAACATCTCGCGGTCCAGGAAGCGGGCAAGGCTGTCGTTTACAGCATCGGAATTATTACTCTGAAAGGCGCAATACTCGAGCTGCGTGATGATGTGGTCCGGAGCCTCCCCGCCAGTCGGGAAAAATGCTGCTGCTGCGTACATCCTCGCCGTTCTTTCTCCAATTTCACCGCCCATTTTCCCATCATTCTCCAGAAATACAGACGCATATGGAAATACGTTAAACCCGAAAACGGACTGATGCAACGCGCCCCATTCATCCTGCATCTCAGGCTCGCTCAGATTATTTCCCGGATCCGCCCCGCCGAGGATTACCCGCAGTGAGAGCCTGTCGGCCGCTCCCGCAGCCGCCTTTCCAGTAGGGTCAAACCGAAATAAACATGCGAGATCATCGAAGCGCCCGGATCGTTCAGACATGACTCACGATTTCCAGTTTTCCAGAGGCAAGTTGTAGGCTTCCCGGACCGGCTTGAGGGGTCGCTTCAACCAATACGGTCGTCGGGTACCATCGGGGCTGTAGTCTCTGGCCGACCGGGTTAAAGCCAACCATTCGTGATAGGCAGCCATCGATTTTTTTGTGTCGACCTGCACGTCTCCATGCACGTCTCCGTCTCGGGCCTTTTCAACATTTATCGCTTTCTGTAACCAGCAATGGTGCCCCGAAACCGGATCTGGTTGCACCGCATGAGTCAAATTCTGATGCACACCAACGTCTTCCCACCAGATTCTGGAGGTGTCCGGATCGAAAGATTTCCAGGCCGTCGCCCCATGTAATACGCGAAGTGTATGTTCACCGTCCTCATTCTCCTCGATATTCACAAGGTTCGAGGCTCCTTTGTTCAGCCCTTCGTGCTCCTTCAAGCGCCACCTGCCCAGGTGATGACTCATTGCGATAACGCCCGGCTTGATTCCCTCGGTGAGCCACACGCGATCAACAAAATATCCGATTACGGTTGTCACGCGAACCAGACCCGACGTCTCGACTCCGATTCTGGCAGCATCTTCCGGATGCATCCAGATCGGATTTTTGTGGCTCAATTCATACAACCATTTGGCGTTCGCACTGCGCGTGTGAATGAGTGTCGGCAGCCGGAAGTTCGGCAGCAGCAGCATTTCACCGCGCGCCCGATCTATGTTATCGGGATGAACGTGACTTTTAAGTGCCCACGGAAAAACATATTCCTTTTCCGGCCAACCCCACTCACTCATCGTCGGAGAAAAAAACTCCAGTTTTCGGCTCGGGGTGCCGAATCCTGTTTTTGCTTTTCCGTCAATCAACACGCCAATCGCAGATCCGTCCTTTATGATCCGGCCGTCGCCGTCCACGTGGCACCCATCAGCAGACACGCTCTCCTCGTACGGCACATATACATCCTTCGATATCTCGAACGCGCCGAATGTGCGCATATATTCAAGAGGAGTCAGGCCCTTTTTCGCTGCGGCCTCCGGAAGTCCCGGAACTGAATTTTCGAATATCCACTGGTAATATTCGCTCACCGTGATAATCTCGCCCTCCCGATACGGGCTTTTGAAGTGTTTCCGGATTCCGAGAGATCCGTCCGGGTCCATCTTAACAGACAACTCTATCCAGAACTCGTTTTCTTCCCATACTTCTCCGGGATTACTCTCGTACGTGTATTTAACCGGCCGGCCGAGTCTTTCCCGAGCCACTCGCTGGACCGGTTGCCGAAACGCTATCCATTGTCCGGCATGTGTTTCTTGACTCATCAAATCATGTCGTTCGCCAGCATGACCCATCGGTAACACGTAATCTGCGAACCAGGCTGACTCGTTCCACGTCGGTGTCATGGCCACGTGAAAGCGGATTTTTTCTTCGTCCTTAAGCGCCTTTAACCACATGAAACCATCCGGGTTAATCCATAGCGGATTGTAGACGCGTGTGAAATACACATCGATGTCTCCCCGGCCTTCCTCCAGAAAGTGGGGCAACAGAAAGCTCATTTCGTAGTGGGCCAAAGGCCATTCATCCGGGAGGTGCAACTCATTCCATGCATTGAACGGTTCCGGCTGGTCAAACGGTTTGGGCACAAACTTATTCCAGGAATTTCCCGACGTACCCCCACGGGTGCCGACACTACCCGTCAAGATGTTCAGGAAAAAGAGGCACCTCGCGACCTGCCATCCACCCAGATTCCCAATAGCAGCGGACCGCCACGTGTGCGCCGACAACTGCCCTTTCGATTCCGCAATAATTTCTGCGGCCTGACGGATTCGCTCCACCGAGACCTGCGTTTCTTCCGCCGCCTTTTCGAATGTGAACTCCGAGTAGAGTGTTTTCAGGAGGGCATCAAAAAGCTCAAACTCTTCTTCGTCGGACTCCAGATCAAATTTTCGCTCCGCGAACAACTTCCGAACTCGCTCTTTCATCCGGTCCCACCGCCCGTCACCCGGAAGATCAAACCCCACATCAGGAAACCGCCCGTCTTCGAATTGGCTCAGGGTTTCGCGCCAATTTACCCACCGACGCACAAACGTCTTGTCGTACAGATCATTCTGGATCATGTGGTTCGCTACAGACAGCAGGAATGTGGATTCACTGCCCGGCCACGTTGGCAACCAGACATCACTTTTTGACGCAGTATTACTCAGTCGAGGGTCCAGTGTGATGATTTTTGCGCCCTTGCTTTTCGCCTCCATGATCCGCTGAGCGTGCGGATTAAAGTAGTGTCCCGTTTCAAGATGACTTGAAATCAGAATGATAACGCGGGCATTTGCGTAGTCCGGGCTCGGGCGATCAAATGCGCCCCAGAGCGCGTACCCCGTACGGGCGCCGGCTGAGCAAATGTTAGTATGACTGTTGTGCGCGTCAACCCCCCAAGACTGAATACATCGGTTTGTAAATCCGTCTTCTCCCGCGCGGCCGACGTGATACATGATTCCGTCTTTTCGTTTTGCGCGGCTGTTGCGCATTTTGCCCGCAATATCGTCGAGGACTTCTTCCCAGGTCACCCGTTTCCATTTTCCTTCCCCGCGTTTGCCGACCCGTTTCAGGGGGTATAAAATTCGTTCGGGATCATACACCTGATTTATAGTCGCCGGGCCCTTGGCGCAGTTTCGTCCACGGCTGCCGGGGTGCGCCGGATTGCCTTCAAATTTTTTGATCGCGAGCGTCTCTCGATCCACATACGCCAGGAGTCCGCATCCACTTTCGCAGTTGAAACAGACAGTAGGAACAAGCGTGTAGTGCCGGGCTACTTTTCGTGGCCACGCTTTGCCATCCCACTCCACCCAGTCATTCCATTTCTCTTCGGGAGGATATTGGCTCATGCGCCCGTCTTCGTGCATAACGGTCGTCATTTCTACTTTTTCAGGCGTGCGCGTCGACACCGAAAATTCCGGAAGCCCGAACGGTTTATCGTCCACAGGGGAGTGTTGCTTCATTGAATCAGCTGTTAGGGATTTCCTGTGGTGCCATGACAAATGCGTGTTCGTACATGTAGAGGCCCGCAATAACACACAGTCCGGCGAAAGCTGCCACCGGACCTGACGAGAAGAGCAGCAGTAGCGCGACAGGAACAACGTGTCCGAGACCGATATTGCCGAACCAGTACAGATTTTTATACCGTCCGTGGGTGATTTCGTGTGCTGCTGCGGCAGCGGTGTCTGAAGCGTGTGGCATACCAAATTCGCCCAGCATGGTAACGGCCAGATCTACTCCGATCGAAATGAGTAATGTGGAGCGGGCGAGATGCGTGAGTGCCGGATCGATATCGATAAACAGCCCCAGAATGGGCACAATTGCGGCTCCGGACATAATCGCCTGCACGAGGAGATGGATGGGAAGGAGCGGCGACTGCCACAAATCACGACCTTCCGCCTGGCCAAATAGGAATGCGGTGTAAATCGCCGTTCCAACCGCCAACGGCATCCCGAGCCACAGAATCAGCGGCCTGATTGAAGAGACCAGGTCGGCATCAATCCAGCCGATTGCCGCGGATATTTCGGCGGCCCACCAGATCCCCGCAAGCGTACTGAATCCTATTAACAGATAGGCTCCTCGAACAAGCCAGGATTTCCACTGAGGCCTGAACACGATTCTTAAGAATCGCTCGGGACGCTCAAGATCGCATACAAGAAGGACCGTTGTGGCAATCAGGAAAAAGAGAGCTGTTGATCCGACTGCAATAATCGTTGATTCATGCGCGCCCACATGACCCAGCAGCGCACCAATGGCATAAATGAGAAACAGCCCTGCGGCGATTCCTTTTGTCACGAGGTATGCAGGTACTTGCCAGTGCCAAGGTACCTTGTGCTGGGCATTGTACACGACCTGCGTCATTTGATCGGCCATACGACCGGTGCCGATCATGATCGGTCCCGACGAGGGGCGGCCCTGTTTTGTCATCTCTCGCAGAGATTCACCAGAAGCAGATAGACGGCCGCTGTCGCCCGCTGATCCGGGTGCGAGTTGTGCTCCTTTCGAAGAAGATCCGTCTCCCATATCCCCATACAGCGGAACGACATCTACCCATGCAAACGACTCAGGAGTTCTTGCAACTGCTGTGGGGTGCATCGCCACATCGTCTCCGCCGATGTAGAACAGTTTCGGTGCTGTGCCTTTCTCTGGTTTTCGAACCGTCACCTTATTCTCGGCAAGCGTACGCGCGATTTCGGACTTCGGATCGTCCATGTCGCCGGCTATAATAGAGTGCTCGGGACATACCACAACACACGCCGGCTCCAATCCTACGTCCACCCGATGGGCGCAGTAGTGGCACTTAGCAGCTGTTCCAGATTCCGGATCTATATAAATGGCATCGTACGGACACGCCTGCATACATGCCTTGCAACCGATACACACGTCAGCGTCGAATTCGACAATGCCGTCCGTTCGCTGGTACATGGCTGTGACCGGACAAATACGGACACACGGTGGATTTGCACAGTGATTACACCGCGTTACCTGGAAATTCCTTCTAACATTCGGGAAAAGGCCGGTTTCGACGCTTTTTACCCATGTTCGCTGGACGCCGAGAGGAACTTCATTTTCACTTTTACAAGCGGTAGAGCACGCGTGACATCCTATACAGGTGTCATTGTTAATCACAAATCCGAAGTTCATATACGATCGGTACTTGTCGACACGTCGCCGGCAAAATTAATGTTGTGCAACTCTATGTCAGGCAGCGTAAGTCGCGCGATACGACTCGCCCCCGGCAGCAGTTCGATAGAATGTAATAATCGCCGTATCCCTGTTTTTCGCTCAGAAATAGCTTGCTCAATATAGGGTCTCAACCCCTGATTGTAACACCCGATAAGCGGATGTATTGCACCCGAAGTATCCTCCGCCACCACTGCCAGTAATTGGGGATTATGCGCTTTGTTGATGCGTTCGACCATCGTGGTGAGTGTAGCATCTGATACTCCGGGAAGATCTACGGCGAGGACCAGAATCCAGTCTGTCTCACACGCCGCTAACGATGAATAAATGCCTCCGAGAGGTCCGATATCTGCTTGTAGATCTGAAATAATGTGAAAGTCCGAAGGGTGTTTATCGGACGCCACTAACGCAGGCCCCAATACATCGCTGAGGAAGACTGATGGATCTTCGTCGGCCGAAATCGAAATGCCCAGAGACCCCTTATCGGCATTTTCCCCGATTGTACCGGCAATTTTTTCGCAGGCATTCGCAAGCAGGCTTTTTCCGTGAAAGTGTGCCCGACGCTTGTCTGATCCGAAACGCCGGGATTTTCCACCGGCAAGTACGACACCTGACACTGATATGGAACTCATTCTGCTGAAATGTTGATAACTCTTTTTTGTTATGCTGTAATAAACCGCTGCCGGTCGATACTTTCAAATTCACCCATACAGAACGCCCCGTCAGAAGATCGCATGTTTTATTTTTACACCGACAAAAAAGGAGTCCTCAGCGTTGAGAACAACACTGTCCGGCTCCGGTCGAAGAGAATTTTTGCGGACCTGACCACCGCCAGTAAAAAGTCCCATAAGCGACTTTTAGTGATCGATACCGGGGCAATTCCGGCCGCAGAAACTGACATTCGAAGCGCTGAAGAGAGCATTCGGGAAGCCATGAAGGGCGAAGTATCGGCAGACATCGTCATCCCCGTCAGATCGATTCGAAACCTGTCTCCATATTATCCTCCGGACGAAGTTCTTGCGGGAGGCGGGCTGGTCACAAAAATGAAAAAGGGTACACTCCGCCTGCTGGTGATCTTCCGAAAGGAAATGTGGGATCTTCCGAAAGGAAAACTGGACGAGGGCGAAACCATAGAACATTGTGCCCGGCGAGAGGTCATGGAAGAGACCGGTATCCAGAACCTCACGGTCGTGCAGCCGCTCGGCTTCACGGTTCACGGATATATCCGGAATAATCGGTTCATGGTTAAAAAAACCAGCTGGTACCACATGCGCACCACGGATACAGAATTCAATCCACAGGAGGAGGAAGCAATCGAAATTGTCCGGTGGATGAAGTGGGAAAAAGCAGAATCTGAGATCACCTACACGATGTACAGGCACCTCCTTGCCCGGACTCGTCCGATGGTCGAAGCCCAATCCCACCCTTAACCAAGCGCGACTTGAGATGTCGATCGCCACGCTCTAACGGTCAGGGCCTGTTAGCAGGCGTTAGTTTCCGACCTGAAATATCGCGTTACCCATTAACATCCTGCCGGAATACCAGAAGCCCCGGAATAATGGATCGTCAATCAAATACACGATCCTTCCGCTTCCCATATTCTGAACTCCGAACGCGAGGGTCCGATCGACTTTTTCAAACGCCTTGTGACCCACCTGGCCACTCACGAGCGCTTTCTTGCGAATCACGCCAACATTCCAATCATTCGATCCGTCCATATAAGGCACACTGTTTGTACCTCGTTTCAGAATGAATGAGTCGGAGGCGAAACCAAATCCGAGCGGATGAGAATTATCAATCTGAATCTTGAAAATGGCTCCCGGAATGGCCGTCCGGGCTCTTTCGCGAGACCGGTCACCAAACTTCCTGAGATTTTTTGCATCCTCTTCTTCTTCAGACAATTTCTCTTCATCGTCCTTCTTGTCTTCCTCTTTCTTCTTTAGTGAGAAGCCGTCTTTCCCCACAAGGAACGACGACGCACCCCGTATGGCAATCAGGTTTCCGCCGCCGCGTACCCAGGCTTTCACTTTATCCAAACCCGCTTCATTCAAAATGTCACCGTAAGATCCGCTGGGTAGAATTAAGACGGTATAGTCGTCCAGATCCAGTGAACCCAAGCTCGACGCTTGAACCATCGTTACCGGATATTCGATCTGCTGATCGAAAAAGTGCCACAACTGGCCTGTCGAACTCGACGAAACCGGAGATCCTCGCAGAACCGCAATTTTCGGGCGCTTGATATAATTGACGTCACTTGATCCCAGGTCGGCTCCGGAGTCGACAAAGCCGGTGCGTACACCGGTCACCACCTCACCGTAGGTATCAGCAAGATGCGCCAGCTTCGAGCGCAGCGAAGTACCGTGTTTCGTATTGTCGGTTTTCGTAATAATTAAAGTCCCTGGTTCATAACGCTGACCTTCAATACTGAATGCCTTTTCTGCTGCCCGAACTTTTATGTCTGCTTGAAAAATGGCCGCTAGAAACTTGATATCGGCCACATCATTCCACCGAATTATATAGGCGTAAGGGTCATCAGATGAGGCGGTCAGTCCGCCCCGGGAATCCGAGAACGATGCTCCTCCCGAAATGCGAGCAGTTGTCGCATATGCTTGCACATCATACGCATATGGAAGAGCCCAGGCTGTGATATCATATGTGAGCGAATCAGAAATCGCCGAAACAGGTTCGAACAAGACGCTCAGAAGTGTAGCTCGGGGCTGATGTGCGTCGATCACAAGGTCACCCGGCTCAATGTCAAACGAGACGTCCTCAGAAGAGCGGTAAGACCAGCCATTACTGCCCGACGACTGCGTCACTGTACCACTCGAAATTCCCAGTTTATCGAGATGAGCTTTTAACGCTTCAACACGTTTTCCCCCCTTGTCGCGTTTTATGACGTATGTAGAATATCCGCCCGGAGGGTCAGAAACCGCGTTAGAAAAGAAGGTCTCGAATTCGGAAACGAGTCGCTCGTTGTGAACAGAGGCCATCTCAACTGTCGACATACCGGTTGTGTGGTGGTGAGAAATCCGGTTTGCGAGTGTCAGGGTATCTCCGGTAGCCATCATAATGCCAAGTCCGGCTCGTCTGCTCCCGCCCTGCTCGTACGTCATGCCAATGGATCCGTTATACGTCGGAAAGGTGTCACCGTATCCGGGGTAATACAGGTCGAAAGACTGCTTGGTGAAATACAACCACCCGTTCTGATCAAAATATTTAGCGTGATTCAGTCCGATCGTCGTCTGAAATTCTCGCTGCCACGGCGTAATTACATCGTGAAAGGGCTCTGCTGCGGGCGCAAAATAATAAGGCTCGTTTACGCCTTGCTCGTGAAAATCGACGTGTACATGAGGCATCCACTGGTTGTAAACCTGTATCCGAGATTGAGTCTCCACCTGAGTTAACCAGGTCCAGTCCCGGTTCAAATCAAAGTAGTAATGATTCGTCCGGCCACCGGGTGCCGGCTCGCGGTGCTCAATAGCGTCCGGGTTCACGTTTCGCTGAACACCTACCATTTGATTGTACCAGTTGACATACCGGTCACGGCCATCCGGGTTGATCACAGGGTCGATGATGACTACAGTATTTTCGAGCCACGATCCTGTTTTCTGGTTCGATTCATCTGCGAGCTCGTAGAGCGTTGCCATGGCCGCCTCCGAGCTGACGGATTCGTTGCCGTGAACATTATAACTGAGCCACACGACCGACTTGGGTTCTGGTCCGGTTTCTCCCTTCTCCAAGCCGGTGAGTCGAAGGTTGTCGAGCCTGATCTTTTCGAGCTGACCTAAATTGGACGGTGTGGATACCATCGCGAGTACCAACTTCCGATTTTCATACGTTCTACCATACGTCTGAAGATTCACGCGCTCCGAATTACGAGCCACGTGCTCCACATAGTCCATTACTTCTGCGTGGCGGGTAAATCTGTCACCCAATTCGTAACCCAAAAAATCTGCGGGAGACTGCAATCCGGCCTGAGCCGATGCCTGCTGCGTCGAAAAGAGAGTTATGACTATAACGGCAGACGCAAAAAAGAGAATTGAAGACGCACGATAGGTTTGAAACAGGGTAAGCTGGCTGACTCGAGATGTAAAACGCGGCATGAGAACGGATGATGTCATGGTGGGTTTGAGCAACGAGGCGATATGATCCATTGTCTGAAAAACCATACGCCCGAGACGCAAATTAGCATATGTATTCTTCGTTCTGAAATCCTGCTTCAATCTCTCCGGTATCTTGACAATCGTTCGGTTCACTAAATCGCATTATTCGGGTTTTGGTCTGATAATTGTCGGTTCGTTTCTCCTGGTCCTTCTTCTGATCCCTGGAGATACAGACCGGTATGTCGCGACAAATGAATCGGCGGAAAAGGATCTCAGAGAAACAGGAGCCGATCAATTTGCCCTGTATCACCAATTGATCCGAACCAAGGACGGAGACAGTGCGCCAACGTATGGCTTGAATTATCAGATCGTCGAGCTCAAAAAAGCCCGTTTCGCCGCGAAGACATCTTTTCGTCAAATCCCCTGGCAAGAACACGGGCCATCGAACGTTGGAGGCAGAACACGGGCCATCGTTGTTGATTCAGATGATCCATCCGGCGAAACATGGATAGCCGCCTCGGTGAGCGGCGGGATCTGGCGGACAACTGACGCCGGATCATCATGGATTCACGTCACACCCGAACTTCCGAATCTGGCATTCT